>CAZHOC010000191.1:0-7927 GCA_964534295.1 uncultured Bacteroidia bacterium
GATTTTCATGATCACGACCGCCTTTGTGCTCTCCTATTTTGTGACGCAATGGGGACTCAAAAGCCAGTACTTACCTCGCAAGCGTTCGCTGGAGGCGCTGAAGAAGAAGTTATTGGAGGAATTGGAGTAGGCTAAAAATCCGTAAACACCGCCTCATCTAATTCTTCATAAACCGCCACTTCACTCAATCCGCGCTCACCGCGATTGGCACTGAGCAAGATGTCTCCATGCGGCTGATAATCAACCCAAGGGGTTGTGATCCTAGCGGTATCATCAGAGGCATTGGGAAAATAGGCCCATTGCTTGACTAAGTTGTCCGCCTGGCTGACCCAAACATGGTATTTGTTTTGAGGCGTAACGCCTACGGCTTCAAAAGTGAGTGAAAGCACATCTGAGGCTTCGCCCGTCTTGGTACTATCGGCGCCGATATAGTTGAGGGTAACGCCTGAGTCTTTGAGTTTAAAAGGCATCACCAACCAATAAGAGTCATTGATCCAGATATTTTTCGCTCTGATCATCAACTTAGCTAGTGAATCTGCATCTGTGATTTCATTGCTTCCCGCCATAGCCCGTCCTTGGCCCGTTTCATAATTGGTGAGAAGGATCATAGAATCGCGGGGAATTTCAATCCGGACGCGTTTTTCGAGCTTGTCCCAAGTGAGTTTGCGGGCCCCAAAAAAGTTCCATTCTATGTAGCGGGTAGCATCCCAAGCGGCGCGTCCGCCCATGGCTTCCATGGCTTGATCGGCGATAGCGATGGCTTTTTCGTCCGAGCCGGCTAGGTTAAAGCCCTCATAGGCAGGGTTAACAGGTTCTTGGGTATTAGCGTTCTGCGAAGCAGGCCCACAAGCAATGATGAAAACTAAGCTGAGCAATGGTAAATAGCGCACGGCGGTAAGATTGAAGGTGAGCCGCAAAGATAAGACAATTGCCTTAGTCCACCACAAACTCACGTAGGTAGCGCTCCTCCTTCCCCAATACCTTCAAAAAATAAGTTCCAGCTTCATACTCCTTCATATCGATAGTGATCGTACCATCGCCTTTGGGTTCTTTGGCGCGTAGCAAACTTTTGAGTTCATTTTGGTCTTGGTCCAGCACGCTGAACACTAAGTTTTGCTTCCGGAAGTTGCGGAACTTGATCACATAAATACCGGGATTCTGGCTGGGGTAAACGGGGCTGATGTAAAAGTCTTCGTTGAGCGTAGCTTCCACACACATAGGCTCTGAATAGGATTTTTGGCCATCAGATTTGATCTCCACGATCCGATAGCAGTAGTTTTCACCTTCGGTGAACGCACTGTTGTGGATATATTCATACTCGGCCGTCCCGTCTGAACCAACAGTATTTATAGCCTCTACTCTACCGACATTGGTCCCGTAAATTCGATCTCGATATTGACGGACTTTCTGAATGATAAAATAGCGAGTATCATCCTGCGTCTGAGCCGTCCAACGCACGACAGCTTCATTATTGGTAAAGTAGGTCTCTGCCTCTGGCAACACCAGCACAGGCGGTGGACCATCATAATCATTTTGCTCTTGGCTGATGGTCTCAGGATCACGCGGATCTCTTTCATACCCCATCAAGCGCAACTTGAAAGAGCATTGGGTCCCATCATAACCATCAACATGGATCAGGTAATTGACACCCGCTTCTTCTTCTCGCCAAACCATTTGCAGGGCTTCTTCAGCGTAGGGATTGACGCATGCTTTGTATTCGTAGGTAGCGAAATCACATTCATCCGCTTTGATTACCATTGCTTGTAAACCCGCAGGGGTATTACAAAAAATAGGATCGATGATCACCTCATAATGCGTATAACCCGACTCAGTGGTAAAACGATACCAAAGGTCGTTTTCAAAGGTTTTGATGCAGGTGACGGGTGATTTCTCCGGCGTCTCCGAGGGCGTAGTGGTGGCTGACTGATTGTTTTCTGCGGGTAACAGCTCCCCTAATTGTACTACTTTGGCTGCTTCGCATTGGTCATGTGGCCAATCTTGGGCAGATAAAAAATGGCCAATAGCCAATAAAGGGAGAAGGATGAGCGTACGGATCATAAGCGAGAATTGCATCTGCTATACTAACGACTAAAAAGGAAAAAGTTACTTATATGAAAGCATCCTCGTCTAATGAATGCTTATTATCCACCCCTAAATTTTAATTTGCGCTTCAAATCAGACAAAATCTTATGCGTATAACAATATTGGTATTTGCAGCCCTTCTGTTCTCGGGGAGTCTTTTGGCCCAAGGGGGTTCTGCAGTACAGCTTGGCTACAGTGGTGAACTTGGCTTTCATCCCGGCCTTCAACTAGGCTATGAGTACACCGCCAAAACTTGGACCAAGACAAAGAAAAATGCTAATACACGGCAAAAGAGCCTGGTATGGCAAGGCTCTGTTAGTCAAATCTGGCACCCTGATACGCGCAGCTTTAGCTTTGTAGAAGGCGGAGTTTACTATCGCACCCTTAAGCCGAGTGGCTTCACCCGTCAGTGGAGTCTTAGACTAGGCGCTAGCTTCATCGAAAATGCAGGGACTACCTATGTAGAACAAGAAGACGGCAGCGCAGAAGGCTTTCAATTTGCGGGAAACACCTATGCGGCCTTGAGCCTTGGCTACGGATGGGGATATGATTTTCGCGCAAAGCAAAAGCTTCCTCTGGCGGTAATCCTACAACCGCAAGCCTCTTTATTGTTTGGCTATAATCAGACAGTTCTTCCCCTTATTAGAGTAGAACTTGGATTACGCTATTACCTCAACTCAAACGCAAAATCATGAAAAACTGGATAAAAACGGCCCTTTTAGGCCTAGTGATATTTAGTACTGCCTGCCAATCTGACGCTTTCTTTGCTGAAAGGCCAGAGGTGCTTTACATCCGCCGTGATGGAGCCGACATGCCTGCCTATGTCTACGGTAATACGGATTCAAAAGTGTTGATGCTTATCGTCCACGGAGGACCTGGGGGCAACGGTTTGGAGTACAGGAGCGGATCGTTCGCCGAGGCGATGGAAAAAGACTACGGCATGGTCTATTGGGACCAACGTGGGCAAGGTAGTTCGCATGGCAAGTTTGACGAGAGCTCGCTTACCATTGCTAATCTGGTCGAGGACCTCCACTTTTTGGTCGAGACCTTAAAATCTCACTATGGTGCAGACACGAAGATTTTTATGTTTGGGCATAGCTGGGGTGGGACATTAAGTACGGCTTATATGCTCACCGAGGATTATCAAGATGATCTTGCGGGTTGGCTGGAAGTGGACGGGGCTCATGACTTACCTCTCCTCAACAGAGAGGCAATTTTGATGTACCGGACTATCGCTCAACAAGAAGTCAATAAAGGGGGGGACAACGAGGCTCGTTGGCAGGAAATATTAGATTTTGCCAAAGGGGTAGACATCAATAATATCACCGATGAAGAAAGCGGTCAAATCAACTCCTTTGGCTTTGAAGCTGAAGGCATGTTGGAGGATGTGTTTAGTCCAGAAGATCCTCCGACTCCGGGTTTGATGGAGTTCTTGTTTGGCTCACCGACCAATCCTTTGACTTCTTTCCTTGCAGGGAACGCTACCAATAGCGCCTTAAATGACGAAATTGAGCAGACGGCCTTTACCCAACAATTTAATAAGGTAGAGTTGCCGGTGATCTTTTTGTGGGGCAAATATGACTTTGTCGTACCACCTGCCCTGGCCTTTACGGCCTTTAATTGGACCGCAAGTCCGGACAAAGAATTGGTCATCTTTGAACACTCAGGACATTCACCTATGGCCAATGAACCAGAATTATTTACTAAAGCAGTACGCGATTTTATTGAAAAACATCGTTAGCTTCGGCCTATTCCAAAAAGGGAGTATGTAATATGGCCAAAAGTGATTCTAAGCAGCAAAAATCAAAGCTTCATCCACGAAATAGAAATCGTGAACGCTACGATTTAGCGGCCTTAATAAAGCTTTTGCCAGAACTCAAGGCTTTTGTCAAACTAAATAAGTACGGAGGCGAATCATTAGATTTTGCCAATCCAAAAGCAATTCGCCTGCTCAATCAAGCCCTACTCAAGCAAAACTATGGGCTAGGGTATTGGTCCTTTCCTCAGGGAAAGCTATGTCCCCCGATACCGGGACGGGCGGACTATATTCATTATGCTGCAGATTTATTAGCAGAAAGTAATGGAGGTCAAATCCCTACAGGCAAACAGATAAAATGCTTGGACATAGGCGTGGGTGCTAGTTGTATTTATCCCATCCTCGGCCAGAGTGAATATGGCTGGGAGTTTATTGGCTCAGACATTGATGCCAGCTCCCTTGCCTCAGCTCAACAGATAGTTGATAACAATCCTTCACTCGCAGGTAAGATTGATCTGAGGCGGCAGGCTTCGCCGAACGCTTTCCTCGAGGGCATCATTGGCCCCGAGGAGAAAGTTGATCTCACAATCTGTAATCCCCCCTTTCATGCATCTAAAGATGAGGCCCTCAAAGGCACACGCCGAAAGGTCAAAAACTTAAAAGGCAAACAGTTTAACAAGCCAAAACTCAATTTTGCTGGCATCAGTCATGAACTCATCTATGAGGGAGGAGAAAAGCAGTTTATCCAAAAGATGATCAAAGAGAGTAAGCGTTTTACCAATAGCTGCCTTTGGTTTACGAGCTTAGTTTCCAAAGAAACGAATTTGCCCGCCATCCATAAAACCTTAGAAAAGACGCAAGCTGCTCAAGTAAAAATCATCCCGATGAATACTGGGAATAAAACGACTCGTATAGTCGCTTGGACCTTCCTAAATGAGAAAGAGCAATCAGACTGGGTGAAGCAGAGATGGAATGCTTAGGCCTTTCGCCTAAAACTCCATTAGCAACAATTGATGGAGGCTCCTAAAACCATTGTTTTGGATAGACTTCAGTGAGCCGGTATTCCCCTTCTCACAGGAACAAATAGGGCGCCTCCCCCACTCTATCGCTTTGGCCTTGGCCTTGCCAAGCATAAAGCTGCCATAGCCTTGTTTACGGCAAGCTGGAGACACCACCATACCTATATCAGCTACTTCGGGATTAGTCGCACTTCTGCGCACCTCACAAGCGCCTAAGACCTCCCCTTCTTGTTCTAAGAAGAAGACTTCCCCCTTGCTGATATGACCAGAAAGATAATCATTGAGCCAGTCCCTGGGAGCGTCCATACTCTGATGATAAAATTCGACTATCTTAGCTAATTCCGTAGTCTCAGCAGCGCGAAAAACGCCAGACTTAGGAGCTAATGCTACCTCCAGATGGTCCTCGAATAAATAGGTATCGATTTGCAGGCTTTGTTGAAAGTGAAGCCCGAGCGAGAGGGCAATGGGATTATGGGTCCCGATTAAGGCCTGCTTGATCTGCTGTTGTTCGATGAAGGCGGCGAAAATGTCTAGACCAATCTGTTGCCATTCCGAGGCTAAGTAAAATTGCAGCAGGCGATTTTGTTCATCCACCGAGGCATAGCCGACAAGCTGCTCATCTACTTTGATCTCCCATTGGGTAGCGAAGGATCTTAGCGATTCCCACATTCCATCTTGGGGTGCCAGCAGCGTTTTTCTCCAAGCTTGCATGAGCGAACTAATCTCTTGGAGATTATAATTTTCCTGAAAGCTAATGAAGCTTTGTTGCGTTTTCATCTTGCAAAATACAGCTTAGTCCTACATTTCTTTACTGCCTCAGCGGTCTTAGTCAAAGCATTGACAATAAATAGCCTTTCTTTTTCACTTAAGCCGAGCCAATCAATAAGATGAGCACGATCCTACCATACAGTAAGGCCTCCGGTTATACTAATCACCATGGGATAATAGTACTTAAGCAGCATGATATAGCTACCGGCCAGAAGTATTCGCATCTGCCCCACACTGCTTCAATCCTTCATACAGCCTTGGGCCAATAAGCTGGTCCAAAGGTATAGCGGATCTGTATGCTTGCCACTAAACTGATCTTCATTGACCATCAAGGCAATAGACAAATTTTGCTCAGGATAGTATAAAACCACTGTCTGAAAGCCCGGCATAAAGCCTTCGTGGCCATAATTCAAGCCTAAAGCGTCTTCTCGTACCATCACTCCAAGGCCGTATTTTGCTTCTCCAGGGAGGCGAGTAGCATAAGGCGCAGTGCTCAGTAATTGTTCCATCTGAGCTTCTTCAAGAACTTTTCCACTGTATAATAAACTAGCCCAACGGGCAAGATCAGAAGGCGTACACATCAAGCCGCCGCCTGTCCACTCAAATTGAGGATTGATGGCGTAGAGGCCGTTTTCAAATACCTTTGCAGGAACCTTAAAAGGATTATCCTCCCCCGTATATCCAGCCACGAGCCCTACTAATTCACGTTGATCAGAAGGAAGTGTCTCTATTAGCCCATGAGGTTTGAGTAAGCGTTCTGCGAGCAGAACATAAAAATCTTGAGCATTGATCTTCTCCAAGATCATCCCTAAAAGCAGGTAATTGGTATCCGAATAGGCCCAGCCCTTACCAGCAGGATGCAAAGCAGCATCGCCCAAAATACCGGCTAAACGATCCTCATGAGACCAAATCTTATCGGGATTGGCCTCCATGGCCTCCCAGACTGCTGGTTTAAAAACCCATCTCGGTAAGCCTGAAGTATGGTTTAGCAACATTTCTACGCTTATCTCAGATGCATTAGCGAGGCTATCAAACCAGTTTTCATCTTCAAACCATTTAGAGATTTTATCCTCTAATTTGAGCGTGCCTTTTTCAACCTCCTGCAATACCAGAGCCGACACATAAGTCTTACCCACACTGCCCATAAGCAAGCGGTCGCTCGCTTGAAAAGCTCGTGGGGCTTCGCGATCAGCATACCCACTAAATAAAGTGGTGGGCTCAGCATTTTCTTCGATAATCGCCACTGAAATGCCAGCGAGATCTGTCGCCTCACGCAGTGAATCTAAAGTCGGTTGCAAGCGCTGTTTGAGCTGGGCAGAAGGACTCAGCCGACAAGCCAATAGGCTATTGCTGATTAACCCGAACAAAATGACACGAAACAGAAAGGAGCTTGATTGACCCATTTGAGCTGAGATTTAATAGAAGTTGTTAAGCGAGGATAAGCTATAAGATTTTTTGCAGTCTCGAAAGTAGTTAGCTGCTGCGCAGAACGCTTGATATATTGTATTTTTGCCATAATGAACTCACAGCAAGAATACCTTCCCCAGATTACCATTGATTGTGTGATCTTTGGCTTTTCGGGTGCTCAACTACAAATCCTATTGCAAAAGCCTTCGGTCGAGCATGCCAAAGGTTTATGGAAACTGCCTGGTGATCATGTGCATCTGGAAAAGACCACACACCAAACGGCTGTCGATACGCTTCATAGTCTGACAGGGATCGGTAATGTTTATCTAGAGCAACTACACACCTTTGATGCCATCGATCGTTTTCCTTTGGAAAGGCGTTTAACTGTCGCTTATTATGCCCTGATCCAACCAGAAAACTATACCATCAAACTGGGGGCAAAGAGTAGTTCAGTTGCATGGTTTCCTTTTGATGAAATTCCGGATTTGCCTTATGACCACAATGAGATCGCACTTTTTGCTCGTGAGCGTCTGAGGCAACAGGTCAGAATTAGGCCGATTGGCTTCGAATTGTTGCCAGAGAAATTTAGTCTTGCAGAGTTAAAAACGCTATACGAAGTCTTACTTGACACCAAGCTTGACAAGTCGAATTTTCGTCGAAAGATCCTTCGAATGAATCTCCTAATCGGTTTAGAGGAGTTTCAGCAGAATAAAAATCATCGTTTGGCTCGACTCTATAAATTTGACGCAGAAGCCTATGAAGAGTTAAGAGAGGAAGGCTTTAGCTTTTATTTTTAGGACTGCTTCGCAGAACGAGGGAGCGGGGAATGTCGAATGCAGAATCATTAGTGTTCAACAAACTAAAAACTATCCATAGTCGATGTAATATTGAAAAC
>CAZHOC010000192.1:0-6426 GCA_964534295.1 uncultured Bacteroidia bacterium
TTTTCCTCCTCCAGAATGCTATTCCTTTTGTTGAGCTGGTCAAGTTTTGCTTGAATCTTAACTTCGTTGGCAGCCAGTTCGGCGCTGTTGTCGACCTCAGGATTTTCGGCTAGGACGGGCACTTCGATTGTGTCAATTTGTGTTTCGACTACTCTGAAGGTATCTATCCTAAGTTCAGGCACCCTGATGGTATCCACCTGCAATTCGGTTAGGTAGACAGTATCAATTTTAGTTTCAAAAACTCTGAGAGTATCGGTTTTATACTGAGTAATCGGGATACTATCAAACTCTTGACTAGCTAGGTAGAGGGTATCGATTCGGGTTTCTAGCAAGCGCAGGGTATCCGTCTGCACTTTTGCTATCTGTACCGTATCAGTTTTGCCAGGCAGATAGACAGTATCTATTCTAGCGATTTGTGGGTTTATGCTATCCTTTTGCTCCTTCGGAGAACGCTCAGTCAGTAATTGCAAAGAGTCTAAGCGTTCCTCGGAGAGGGCCAACTTTAACTCGAGCTGCTGTACATGCTTGTCTAAATCTGCAATAGTGGCACTCATCGCATCTATCATACTCGAGTCTACGCTATTTTCGGTTATGAAAACCGTATCCACTGCGCTGCTATCCGGAATTAGGGCTAATAATGAATCCTGCATGAGTTCCAGCGCTTGCAGTTGCCGAAGAAGATTGGCTGAAGAATCTCTCCAGACCATGAATTGCTGCTGACTACTATCACTTAAAAATGGCGAAGTCCGACCCCGGTTTTGGGCCACATATCTCTTAAAGCGATTGCTAATGAGGTCTACGACTTGCTCATCTGTTTCAAAATTTTCCGGTCGGTTATCGCCAAAAGGATTTTCTCTCACCAATGTCCCATTGGCACTACCGATCCAATCTCCCTCACGCTGAACATAAAAATCCATGTAATTACGCTCCTTCCGATCCTGATAGCTTTGGCGAATCTCTTCGACGCTTTGGCGCTCAAATAAAGCATTGAAATCAATGGGATCCCCGGTCAAGCCTTGCACCATCTCTGACAAATCAAGTAGCATCCTCAAGGTCAAATCTGGGAATCGATGCGCATTTATATCCTGCTGATAAGTGTATAGCCCTACCAGGGTTAACTCTGTAAAAATGCCCTCTTGCCCTGTGAGCATGTAAAATAAGGTGATAGGTCTGGCAGAAGTGATGGGAGGATACTCAAAGTTTTCGTAGATCAAGCCTTCCTGCATCCGTACCGGACTCATGGGATAGGCTGAAAAATATTGTTGAATACCAGCCCGCAAATCCTCTTTGGCAATGGCGATATTGATCCGATAGCCAGTAACGTCTTTTTCAAAAACTTTTAGCCGTACTTCCCTCACTGGTACTACGCCAGCAAATGAGAGTTGTATACTCAATAAGCTCAAGATGCCAAGAAAGATGGACTTCATAGTAGATTGATTATTAGAAGGCTTGAATCGTCATATACTGCTATATACGATTCGACAAATCAATAACTCCATAAATCAATTATTCCCCCTTAAACCCCGTAATGATTCATGAGATCATGTGTATTCCAACTTTTGCAATCTTCGGGCCGAAAACCCAGTAGTGCTACGATTTCGTACAACTTTTCTTCGCTGTTGGTCTCAATCTCCACAAAGGGCGGGATTTTGGACATATAGTCCTGATACTCATCTATAACGACGTGACCTTGAGGTAAATCATATTGTGTCCGAAATTTTCGAGTAGTTTGGTAGGATTTCATGCCAATCGCCTCCAAAATATCCCTCATTGCGGCCATGTCTTCGACCACCGTTTCCAGTTCCTGCATAACTTTAGGGCCATCATCCGAAATTTTGCGCTTATAGGTCAAGCGAGTTTCCTCTCCCTCTTTGCGCAAGCGCAAGAGGTCTCCTTTTTTGACAATCCCCTCTGTCGGGTCCTCCCAAAAAATTGCCCAAAATTCATGCTTAAAACTAAACTTGGCGCCAACTTGGTCTAGGCGTTGCCTAAGGCTTTCCAGATCTATCTCAAGGATTTTTACTTCTATCTCCCGCTCCATGGATTAGTTGTTGAAGTGTTGAAGTGTTGAAGTGTTGAAGGTAGTAATAAGGAGCGAATTCTTTTTTCCATTTCTGATTCAACAACTCAACAACTCAACAATTCAGAAACTCAACAATTCAGAAACTCAACAATTCCCCTAAATCTCCAAAGGTTCTTTGGGACCGGGAAAATGGGGTTCAGTGCCTAAAATGTATAGGTCTAAAACGGCTTTGCATCTCGCTAGATATTCTCGCACATAGGTTTTGGGAGCGTAGGATTGGGGCACTGATTTCGCGTTATAGGCGATGGCTTCTATCCCTTTGGCTTTGGCGATAAAGAGTGCTCGCTCATTGTGAAAAGCCTGAGAAATGACCACGATCTTTTCAAGATCGAAGACTGAGCGCGTCCTGACGATAGAGTCGAGCGTTCGGAAACCGGCATAGTCCAATGTGATGGCAGAATCAGGCACCCCGCGCTCTTGTAAGGCCAAGCGCATTTTGGTGGGCTCATCATAATTTTCGGTACGATTGTCGCCGCTAAGGACAAAGTGCCGAATTTTGCCGGCCTTGTACAGCTCAGCTGCGGCATCGATACGATACTTAAAAAACAGATTGGTTTGTCCGTTTGAGGTGCGAGGACTGGTTCCCAGAACGATAGCCACAGGATAGCCTTCAGGGATGGATTCTACTGAGCGTATCATTTGGTCGGAAGCGCTTTTGCTTACCCAATAATCAATGCTCAGTACACCCACCACGGCTATTAGCCCTAGGATTAAAATCCAGGAAATCATTTTTCGAAGTATTCGCATGCCTGCTTGCTGTACGGAAAGGGAAAGGAAGAGGTTAAAAAAAAGCACTCCGTAAAAACGGAGTGCCATATATTTAGCTGCTGTAATTCGGACTAAAGCGCGATACCTACTACGAAGTTGGTATTGTAATGCATCTTCTGGAATGGTACAGTAGAGGTAGTGTTGAAACTCTCACGTACTGCAGTCGAGAAGTTGTCATAAGTCGCGTTGAATTCAACCCCTACGCGGAAGATCTTTAAGATCTTAACTTGCGCGCCACCTACTACTCCAAGACCAGCACGAACTTGTCCATTTTGGAAGTTTTGTAGGTTGTTGTTGAGTTTATCTTCACCTACAACGGTGATTGGAATGTAGACACCAGGGTAGACATCAAGGAATGCTACATTAAAGTGTTTTTCGATTCCGAAGGTTCCTTTTAGGTCTTGACGACGTGCGTCATAGTTGGTATTAATATCGGTACCCGTAACTGAATAATTTAAGTTATCGACACCGAAGCCCACACGGTAAGCCCACTTTTCCTTGGTAAAGTAGCGTAGGTTCAAAGAACCAGAAAGACTTCCTGCATAATCAATGCTAGTACCACCGCTTGGACTAGTGATAGTCGGGCTGTAGCTGTTTACATTTAGGACGGCAGAGATACGCTGAGCTTGTACGGCTGTTGTGCCAAAGAAGGCAATCAAAGCGAAGGCAAAAAGGGCTTTCAGTGAATTGTTCATAGCTTTTTTTGGTTGATCCACAATTAGGTTAACGGCAAAGGTAAAAGCTGGTTATAGAGAAAGTCACAAACTAGTGCAATTATTTTTTAAGCGTGCAACTTGCCAGCATTTGTGTGTTGGTTTAAAGAACGGTGCTTGCCAGGAAGTAAGTATTTGCCCCAATGACAAGCATAAGACTAGGAGGGTTGCACCCTTTATTAACTCATTGTAAAGCTAAGCGAATATTCGTGTCAAAGTCCTGAGCAAGTGTGCCCGCTATTCGATTATCTCATCGTACCCATAACTTTTTTTTGACTTGCCTGCCTTCTTGAGCCAATACTAAGATATAAAGCCCTGCTGTTAATTCAGAGGGGAGCACGAAACTTCCTGTATCCGAATAGTCCTGATAGATCTTCCTGCCATTAAGGTCATAGAGGAGGAGAGAACTATTTTGATTTGCCTGTGGCGAACGCTCAAGTATGATTTTTCGATCATTTTCGTCATATCTCCACGCTATATCTGTACCTCCTGTCCATTGTACTTTCATCACTCGGCTTAGGCTACTTTGGCCATCTAAGCCCTGGTAGCGTAGGCGATAGTAGTATTGCTCCTTTTGGATTGCCGCGTCGCGGAACGAAAAAACTGTTTCCCCGGGGCTCGCTCTTCGTTCGCCAAGCGCCTCAAACTTCTGTCCATCCTCAGATCGTTCAATGACAAAACGTGCTTCTTCCTGCAAAGGAGCAACTACCCAATCAATAATCGCTTCGTTCTGCGCAGCAGAAGCTTCTAAACTCAGCCATTCTACGGGTAGGGCAAACTGCTCTGTTACACTGATCTCATCAAAGTAATAGTAGGCATAGCCAAACGAACTGCTTGAATTAGCAAACTGCTGGACGGTCGTGTTTGCATCATTCCGGAAGTTTCCAATTATGAGGTGAGTGGCATTATTTACAGCAGTAAAAGTAAAGCTAATAGTTTGCCAGTTTACACTAAATACTGCTCCAGCAGTCTCAAAAGTAGGGTTCAAGAGGATGGGATCATTTCCATTTTGGGTCAAGGGGCCCACCGAAAAATGGACGCCTATTTCCGTACCCCGACCCCCGTAGCCCAATGCCGGGTCAAAATCGCCATTGGTGTATGCAAAATCTAGGGTATAGGTATTGCCCGCTACCAGCGGACTATTTAGTTGTACCTGGAGATACTCACGAAAATTATTGGTAAAGCCCAACCAAGTCCCGAGTCCCATAATGCCATTGCCTGCGAGGGGACTTACCTCACCATTAAGGGTATTGGGCGTACCAAAAAAGCCGGTACCGCAAGTGTTAAAGTAGTCCGGGCTACCACTATTGCCATTGTTGCAGCCTAAAAAACCGTTGCTATTGTCCCAATCAGATACTAGAAACCACTCACAAGAAGTCGTCGGACAAGCAGTAAAAGTTTCGAATCCCGGATTAGGTACTAGGTTTTGACTAAGGCCAAATAATGGATAAAGGTTGGCACTGAGAAAAAGTGCCATGATTTTTAGATAAGTGTTCATGAAAGCATTGTTAGGGTAGTACCCAACTAGCTTACACAACATATAGTTTGCTACATGAACAGTTTGCTATGTGATTCGAATCTTTTGAAAAAAGATACTGTTTTTGCTTCGCAAAACGATTGAGACAAGCGTTCTGCGCAGCAGTCCCCAACACACTAAGACAAATAAGTAATGCCTGTCAAATCCTCAGAAACCTCCCAAAGCTTCTTCGCGATTTCAGTATCCTTAGAAAGTTCTGTAGCGCTAGCCAAACCTGGTGCGCCCTTCATTTCTCTAAATCCTGTTGGTCCATAATATTCCCCGCCTTTGCTATTTTTGTCCAAGGCTCCCATCAAAGTAGGTAGCGCTCCTTTGTCCGGGCTATGGGTCATAAAGGGAGCAATCGTATATCGCAAAATAGTGAAAAGCCACTTGGGCATATGACGAACCAATTCTGTGAGAGATACTCCAGGATGAGCAATAACCGATATCGTATTCGAGCCTGCTGCCTCTAATCGTCTTTGCAACTCAAAGCCAAACATAAGGTTGGCTAATTTGCTCTGCCCATAAGCGGCAGACCGAGAGTAATCTTTTTCCCAATTGAGGTTGTCAAAATCGATTTTACCGTTTTGATGTGCCAGAGAGCTCAAGGAAACTACCCTTGAATCCGGCGTTCCCGTCAGGACTTCTAACAACAAACCCGTCAACAAAAAATGGCCAAAGTGATTGGCGCCCATCTGTAACTCAAAGTCATCCTCTGTCTTGGTATAGGGCGGCATCATAACGCCTGCATTATTGATGAGGAGGTCCAAACGATCGTATTTGGCTAGATAGTTTTTGGCAAACTCCCGCACCGAATTCAGTTTGCTAAGATCCACTACGATGATATCAATATCGGCATTGGGTACCTCCGCGAGCATCTTTTTCCTTGCGGCTTCTGCTTTTTGCTGATTACGGCAAGCCATCACTACGGTGGCTTCTTTACGGGCAAGTCCGAGCGCAGTTTCATAACCCAGTCCTGTATTGGAACCCGTTACGATGGCGACTCTTCCTTTTTGGCTTTCAACTTTATTTAGATCGAACATGGCTATTTTTGAGTTGGGAGTCTTTAGTATAGAGTATAAGTATTTAGTATAAAGTACTTAGTATGAAGAAGGCGGGTAATACTAAATACTTTTATCTCAGTACTAACAACTGTAAGTGATTACTCACAAATGTATAGACTTTATTTGATAAAACAAGTCTTGGGAAGAAAATACTGAGAAAAATTAGCGCTGCATGATCTGATTTTTGCCAAGTGGTGCTTTGAGGGCGTAGTATAGGTATTCGGCCTTGAGGATGGCGAGTGCATTATCTTCGGTGCCTTCAAAGGGGACTCTTTGGCC
>CAZHOC010000192.1:6445-7911 GCA_964534295.1 uncultured Bacteroidia bacterium
TGAGACCGGCTGCGCCGAACGAAGCGTCAATTTCTCCGTCGAGCATTTTGTCAAACCAGACTTGGCGTACGCCGAAGTCAGTAAAAGGAAAGGCAAAGGCTTTGTAGTCTATCCCAAAGTCTGCGACTAGTTGCTGGACGCTTTCTTTGGCTTGTCTGATTTGTTCCTCCTTGGGTATGAAGCGAAATTCTGGATGATCTAAACTATGTCCGCCGATGGTGAAGCCTTTGGCTAGCCAATCTTTCACTTCCGCCTTGCGGAGATAAGGTCGGCGTTCGGCGAGGTAGCCGTCAAAATCTACCTCCAACAAATCCCCTAGCTCGTCTAGGAAGTCCCGATCTGCATAGCCGATCTGTAATAGACTCTCGGCACTTAATTCGCGATTAAGCTGCCTACCAGACAAACGCTCTCTTAAGATCGACTGCAGGGCAGGGGAGGGGGGAGTTGTTTGAATCTTATTGATCAAAAGACTCACTTTAAAGCGGTAAAAAAGCGCTTTATTGTCCAGAAAGTCATTGTTAAGAAAGAGCGTTGCGGGCACTCCCTTTTCCTTTAAAATCGGCATCGCCTCTTCATAGACTTCTCGCAGGCCATCATCAAAGGAAAGCCAAAAGGAAGGCTTTTGTAATTCCTTTTCTCCCTTGAGCACTGCGATCACATCCCTCAAGCCAATCGGCTCATAATACTTGAGCAAAGTATCGATATCCTCTACAAATTCGCTGGTTTTGCGCACTCGATAAAGGGGATCAATGTGCGGCACGGTCTCTTCACTACAAAGGTGATAGACGGGCATCATGAGCTTTTGCCCACTGAGTTTGATCCAAGCAGATAAGGGTATGGGTAGCCAGGGAGCTACTTTGTGCAAAAGACGAGGACGCATAGAGGCTTATTCGCTTTTGAGCACGTGAAATTCTACACGACGATTTTGGGTACGGCCGGATTCTGTGGCATTGGTTTCGGCGGGATGGTCCATGCCAAAACCTACAAACAGTAACCTAAAGGGCGCTACGCCATTGGCGATCATATAGGCTCTCACCATACGGGCCCGATATTCGGATAGCTTTTGGTTGAAGGAGCGGCCACCGACATTATCGGTATGTCCTTGCACCATGAGGATGGTGCCTGGATTGTCTTTGAGCAAATTGACCATGCGATCAAGCTCTGTTTTAGAAGCTGCTTTTACCCGCACCTTGCCGGTATCGAAAAATAGGGTACTGATCTTGGTTGAAGGATCGTAAATAAAGAGTTCTTCAGAGCGAGCTTCTGAGTCCGCAAAAGGATCTAATTCCTCTAAGCTACCTACGCCGCCATCATTATTGGTGAAGTTTTCGGTGGCACTGGTTACGATTTCTTCGATATCAACGGACTCGCCATTATTGTCATTGTCATTATTGTTGTTGTCGTCACCAGTGTTTTCTGCGATAGGTGGACCGATAGGCTGGAGCTTGAGATCCTTGAGCATTTCC
>CAZHOC010000193.1:0-3291 GCA_964534295.1 uncultured Bacteroidia bacterium
CAAAGCCTAGTTGGGAAGCCATGTCTTGGGAGCATCGTGCTTCTATCTTCCTAAAGGCAGCCGATCTTTTGGTTGGTCCTTGGCGAGCGCGTATGAATGCTGCGACTATGCTCGCTCAATCAAAAAATATCTTCCAGGCCGAAATTGATGCCGTCTGTGAGTTAGCAGACTTCTTCCGCTTCAATGTGCACTATATGACGCAGATCTATCAAGATCAGCCGATGTATTCACCAAAAGGCACTTGGAACCGCGTGGAATACCGTCCACTGGAAGGTTTTGTGTTTTGTATTACGCCTTTCAACTTTACTTCTATCGCCGCCAACTTACCCGCAGCTGCTGCCTTGATGGGTAATGTTTGTGTTTGGAAACCAGCAGATAGCCAAATCTATTCTGCACACGTGATCATGGAATTGTTACGCGAAGCGGGTCTACCTGATGGCGTCATCAACCTTATTTATACTGATGGTCCAGAAGCAGGTGATATCGTATTCAAGCATAAAGACTTTTCAGGCCTACACTTTACTGGTTCAACAGGAGTTTTCCAGCATCTTTGGAAAACGATTGGAGAAAACATCTCTACATATCGTTCTTATCCGCGCATAGTAGGAGAAACAGGCGGTAAGGATTATATCATGGTGCATCCTTCGGCAGATGCTAAAGCTGTAGCTACTGCCATCTCCAGAGGGGCTTTCGAATTCCAAGGGCAAAAGTGCTCCGCCGCTTCGCGGGTATACCTTCCAGCTTCCCTTTACGATTCAATCATCGAAGATGTAAAAGCTGATTTGGAAGACTTCCGTATGGGTGATCCTGCAGACTTCCGCAACTTTATCAATGCCGTCATCGACGAGCGTGCTTTTGATAAGATCAGTGATTATATCGAAAAAGTAAAAGCCGCTCCAGACGCTTCTATCGTTGCAGGTGGTGGCTATGACAAATCAAAAGGTTACTTCATTGAGCCTACTGTCGTGCTAGCCGACACCCCCAAGTTCTTGACCATGTGTGAAGAGATCTTTGGACCGGTAGTAACTATCTACAAATACGAAGATGCCGATTTTGACGCTACGCTCGATATTTTGGACGATACCAGCCCATACGCATTGACAGGAGCGATTTTCTCGCAAGATCGTCATGCGATTGATAAAGCGGCTCGTCGTTTACAGCACACTGCTGGTAACTTCTACATCAACGACAAGCCAACTGGCGCAGTCGTGGGTCAGCAACCATTTGGCGGTGGACGTGGCTCTGGTACCAATGATAAAGCAGGTTCTTATTTGAACTTACTACGTTGGATCAGCACTCGTACCATCAAAGAAAACTTTGTGCCGCCTAAGGACTATAAATATCCTTATTTAGCTGAGAAGTAGATCCATGCTCCCTTCTGACTTACGCATGGCCATCTTTGATTTAGATGGCACTTTATACAGCTTGTCCCGCTTACGATCATTGGTCGTGCGGGACTTGCTGCTTTATTATGCCTTTAGGCCACATCGCTGGCGGGAGTTACAAATCATCCAAAAGTTTCGATCGTTGCGCGAAGCGCTAGGGGATCAGCCTCACCAAAATATAGCGGAGTATCAATACGAGATTACCGCCAAGGCTACGGGAGCCTCTTACGATAAGGTCAAGGCTGTGATTGAAGATTGGATGATTTATCGCCCGATTAAGCGATTGCGGGCGATACAGTATCAGGAAGCAAGGCTTATATTCCAAGCGTTGCGCGAAGCGGGTATCAAAATAGCGGTCTTCTCGGATTTCCCCGCTGAAGTTAAACTCAAAGGGATGGGCTTAGATGCGGACTATATTGTGGATGCGACCCAAAAAGAGATCGATCAACTCAAGCCCCATCCGGCGGGACTTAAGCACCTCATAGCACTAAGTGGCCTGGAGGTACAGCAATGTTTATTTATTGGCGACCGCGACGATAGAGACGGGGAGGCAGCTCGGAGAGCGGGTATGCCTTATTGGATTTTACCCTCCGGGGAACGCCCACTCGCGCCCTTATTAGCCGAATTGAAAAGGCAATCGTGAATTCTAGCTTTTGCGGATCACATCTTCCTTCCAGCTCTGCCCATCGCCTTCCCCTGTAATCTCACTCACCTGATCACGGTATTTATAAGAATAGTCGTAACCATATTTGGTACGATATCCCTGGCCGTATTTCACATCATTGAACACTAGGTAAAAACGCTTAAGGTCTGCGTGCTTACGAAGGGTTTCAATATCCTTGAGGTATTCAATCTTGGAGTAGCGCTGACGCACGATATAAAGATTAATATCGGAGTGGCGAGCTACCTGGAGATAGTCTGCAAACAGACCCGATGGCGGTGTATCGACAATTACGTAGTCAAAATCCTCCTGTACAGTTTGCAAGAGATAAGGCAATCTTTCCCCATCTAATAGCTCAGCTGGATTTTCTGGTACAGGTCCACTGGCAATACATTTGAGTCGAGGTTGGCTGGTGTCTTGAATCACCTGCTCAACGGAGGCTTTGTTGGCGAGATAGTTAGTCAAGCCAAATTTATTGGCTACGTCGATATATTTATGGACTCGTGGCTTGCGGATATCAGCACCAATTATCAGGACTTTTTGACCGTTGGCGGCCATTACCTGTGCCAAGTTTACCGCACAGAAGGTCTTACCTTCATTAGGGACGGTAGAAGTAACCGCAATCACTCTACAGGGCTTTTCAAAAGCCATAAACTGTAGATTGACAAATAGGTAACGGAAATTTTCGGCTACAGCCATTGCATTTTCGTCGGCCCAAAGATTACCATCTTCTACCTCTGGCGGAGCATGTAAAATATGCCCTAGCACCGTCGCGTCAACCGTCTTTTCAATCTGTTCGACATCCATAACCCGCTGGTCCACTGCCGTGAAGGCAAGGATACCAAATAACGGCAGTAAGAAGCCAATCAATAGAGACAGTAAGAGCGTTTGAGTAGTATTAGGGGAAACAGGACCGGTACCCACTTTGTGGGCAGGATCGAGGACTTTACTATCTGCTTGGCTCGAGGCCTGAGCCATTTTGGCTTCCATGCGTTGCTGGAGGAGATAGTTATATAGATTGTCATTGAAGACAAATTGCTCGTCTATCCGATTGAGAAATTGCTCTTCTCCAGGCAGGTTGCGCACGATCTCGCTGGCCTGAGCCATTTTTTGATTGACCCCACGGATGGCGCGTTCTGTCTGATTGAGGCCTGCCTGCACATTGGTCAACAAGGTTTCTTTGGTCTATTTGATCATGCGGTTGAGATATTGAGCCTAGCGACCAAATAAACGCATGACTTGTGC
>CAZHOC010000193.1:3301-7876 GCA_964534295.1 uncultured Bacteroidia bacterium
GATATTGCATCTCAAGGCTTTCCTCACCTGCTGCTACGGATTTAATTACCTTTTCGGAGTAAAGACGCTTTAGCTCTACGATAGACTCGTCTAGCAAGGGCTCTCTGATGCCTACTGCTTTGGGGGAACTCAATACAGTTGGGTCAGCATCTGTTTTTAAGGTTTTGATTAACTCAGAGAAATAGCTTCGGCGGTTTTCAAGATCTGCTTTTTGACTTTGGAATTGCTGCAATTGTTGTACTGCATTGCCAGCCGTGAGGCGCAGATCATTGTTACGACCATTAGGCTTTCTGGGGCTAGAAAGAGCCTCGACAGTGCCTTCAATACTATCAGACAATGCTCTGATTTGGCCTTCGATAAATTTCACCCGCCCCTCGGCTATGCGATTCTTCTCTTGGAGCTGGCGATCAATATATTGGGCGGTCAGCCCATCTAAAAAAGCTCTTTCCTTAGAAATTAAAGGACCTTGATGAGCCAGTTCGACTATCGTAGTTTGTTCATTGACTGTTTTGATACTGAGTTCCTTGACATAGGCCTCAGTAATCAGCTCGCGGTCGTTGACTTGAAAATATAAATCTCGACTTTGCCATGATTCGTTGATCGCCTGCGTATCGGCGACTATCAATACTCGGAGATAATCATTCTCCGCAAACTCGCCAAATCGGCCTTCAAGGGCGATTTTCACTTCTTGTCCTTGAACCCATTGTAAGCGTTCCTCCTCGGGGAAATATAAATAAGGATCACTAGCCTCTGCCGTGAGCATGAAGCTATCTCTAGATGTAATCTTTAATTGTATAGGAGTTCCCTCCAGTTGAGGGTGGTTTTGATCTACAACGATATTGAAGGGAACATTTTCATACAACTCCTGATCTTGCCAAAATCCCTCTTCAAACAGTTGTACTTCAAAGCCTAAGTATTTGATGGTTTGACCAATCAGTTCTCGAGAGCCAAGAAATCCCACTTCGTTTTGCAGGTTTTTGGGCTCGGCTTCTGGTAGTCCTCCTGAGCGCTCTGCGAGTCTCTGAACTCTTTTTTGATCTTGGATCAAAAGACTAGTTGCTACCCGGTAAGCGGGGGTTTTGAGTTGCAAATAGAGTACACCGACAAGCAAACATAGAGGTACTACGACCGCAAACCATTGCCATCGCTCCCTTATCTTTTTTGCATAACCTTTTCCTCTAAGGTTAAATCGGCTCCTTTTACCTTCCTTATTGGGTTGTGTTGCCAAAGCAGTAATGTTATATCCTTCCTAAAATTGAGCGTTCCATAAAATGGAATCACCAAAAAACTGTGTGTAAGTGTCAATGATTAACCACAAACACTGAGTTAGGAGCATTAAAAATTTCAGTGTCCACGGCCAAAACGAAAAGGAACTAGCCAGGCTATACCGGTCCAATGATATAGCGCTGTTATTATTCAAAAATGCAAAATAAAGCCACCCCCTTGTTGGCTTCATCCATTTACTGAGCAAATAGTGTGCTAAGTGGTAACATTCTTAGACTCAATCGGTAATCCTCCTGTAATTTCGGCTTATATTTGCAGCATGTGGCGAGAATTGAGGATACTCCTCCGAAAAGAATTGATGCTAGAATGGAAGCAGAAATATGCTTTCAATGGTCTGCTTTTGTACGTGCTGAGTATGTCAATTGTCATTGCCTTGGTTTTTAGGGATGAGCTCAATCCCAGCAACTGGAATCTGCTACTTTGGCTAATGCTACTTTTTGCGGCCATCAATGCGGTAGCTAAGAGCTTCCTTTCGGAGAAGCCTGAGCAGCTAAGATATCTCTACACGCTAGCTCGGCCGGCTGCCATAATTCTGGCTAAATTCATCTACAATGCGGGTTTATTGGCTTGTGTCGCACTTTTAAGTCTGGCTGTATTTGCCTTTTTAGGGGAGCAAAGTTTTCATGACCCTTGGGCATACGTTGGCTTGGTATTGTTGGGAGCCTTTGCTTTGGCTGCCAATCTCACCTTGGTCACGGCGATCTCTGCAAAGGCTCAAAATCAATCCACCTTGTTGGCCGTTTTGAGTTTTCCCTTGATTGTCCCATTGTTATTGATGTTGGTGAGATTATCGGACACTGCCCTGACAGGTACAGGAGCCAACCAAGGAGAGGGCTTTTTAGGCTTTCTTTTGGTGCTAACGGTGATTTTAGTCAGCGTATCAGTTATACTATTTCCCTTTTTATGGCGGGAGTAAAAGCCAAATATTTCGTAAATTGGCAAAGATTTTCTTCAACAATCCGCCAATAGATAGGTTTTATCCTATATGACAAAGCAAAGCCCCCTTCGCATTACGTATAAAGCACTTGCAGTCGCCTTACTTCTATATGCGTTGATTTATGGTTTGCTAGCCGAAATTCCAGTATCCCCACAAATGGGTAGTCAATTGGGACAAAGCGCTCGCAACCTCCTTTACCATGTGCCCAATTGGTTTGCCATGTTGGTCATGATGGGTATTTCTCTTTACCATAGTATCAGAGTTTTGCGTTTGACAGACCCTGACAGGGAACGCACCGAAAACCCGCTACGCGCCGACATCAAAGCCAATGAAGCCGCCAGAGTTGGAGTAATGTTCAACGTGCTTGGTTTGTTGACGGGTATCATTTGGGCCCGCGTTTCGTGGAACGTTGCCAAAGAAGCCACGAGTTTTTCGGCCTGGTGGGGCTGGGATCCGATCCAAACCTGTGCTTTGATAGCATTATTGATATATCTCGCATATTATTTGCTGCGTAACTCCATAGAAGACTCTGAGCAAAAAGCCAAAGTATCAGCTGTTTACAACATTTTTGCTTTCATGACCCTGATTCCTTTGTTCTTTATTATTCCTCGGGTACTAGATGGACTTCATCCAACGGCAGATGGTGGAGCCGTCCTCTTTAGGAAGGAAGGTATGAATAACCTACTACGTACTATTTTATATCCGGGCATGCTAGGTTTTATTCTGCTGGGAGTTTGGATTTATGAACTCCGTTCGCGCGCTGCTAGTCTTCAGTTTCGTTGGCAAGAGTGGCAGAGCAATCAAGCATACGACAACTCAAAGCAATCATAATCTCTGATAGATGAACTTCCAACTTTCCCTTTTACAAGACATACTTTTTACCAGCGACAAGATATACTCTGTACTCGCTGTCATCTTGGTTATGTTTGGTGCGATTTTATTTATGATGATCCGTCAAGACCGTAAAATCGGTCAGATGGAGTCAGAAATGGACAAAAAAGACAATTCACATTCCTAAGGCATATGAAACCAACACAAATTATTATCATCGTTATTGCGGCTATCGTGCTAGTATCTCTTGGTGTAAATCTAAGTGCTTCTGCCAGTACCTATGCTGGTTTTGATGAAGCCGTTGGTAGTGGCAAAAAAGTCCACGTAGTTGGCCAATGGGTGCAAAGAGATCAAGCAGAATACGACATGGATCGTGATCTGTTCAAGTTTTATCTCAAGGATGAAAACAACAAAGAAATGCTGGTTTACTATTATGATCCCAAGCCAGTAAACTTTGAACAGGCGGAAAAAATTGTCATCGTAGGTGAATACGCTTCAGAAAAAGCTGTTTTCATGGCGGATGAAATCCAAATGAAGTGTCCTTCTAAATACGAGGAGACCGATGTTACGGCTGCAGAAGAAAAGTTGTAGGAAGCCTTTTTTACAGGAAAATATTGATGTTTTGAATTAGGGAATTGGGCAGAAGTAACCATTACCCAGTTTAACATTCAAAAAATAAAAAATATATGACCGGAGGAATGCTCGGAGAGCTATTTACCGCCCTGGCCTTTGCCAGCGCAGGTGTATCCATGGTAGCATACTTTCTTGCCGACCGCAAAAATCGACCTGAAGAAGCGGATTCCTGGAGCAAGTTGGGCACCCAGTCCTTTATCATTCATATTATCAGTGTTGTAGGAGTGATTGCCACCTTGTTTGGCATGATCTACTTTCACCAATATGAATACCATTATGTTTGGGCTCATTCCTCGAATGAGCTTCCTGTTTATTATATGATTTCCTGCTTTTGGGAAGGTCAGGAAGGAAGCTTCCTCCTTTGGAGCTTCTGGCACAGTATACTTGCCATCTTCATCATCAGGAGACCCAATGAATGGCGCAATTCAGTCATGGGAGTAATCGCCTCCGTCGAACTTATCCTCAGTTCGATGATATTGGGGATTTACTTAGACGATAATATTGTAACGGGCGTTTTCATATTGATGGGCCTCTTGCCAACGGCATGGTTGGCTTATCGTTACGCGAATCAGCGTAATGCCCTCGTAATGGAAGGTAGCTTCCACCTACTCTCCCTAATCGTAGCAGGTCTCTATTTTGTCCTCCTATTTGGTCAAAATGGTGGCTTTCAAGAAAATTTTAGCTGGGGCGACAGCTTTGGCAATGGCATTACGGGAATTACTTTTGGTCTCATTACGCTCTTTGTTTTTCTCTATTTCTTTGCCAATCTGGTATTTGTATACCGCAGTGGCCAAGAAGAGAACTATAGCCTTTGGGATATCGCCGCAGGTCTTACGCTATTTGTAGGCTTGGCAGTAAGCATGTTTTATGGTCCAGACATCTGGAAAATT
>CAZHOC010000194.1:0-7874 GCA_964534295.1 uncultured Bacteroidia bacterium
CTTTCATAATCAACCAGCGTGGACTACGAGGAACAAAAAACAGACCCGCGAAATACAATACTGCCGGAAGGGCCTCCAAACCAAGCATCCAACGCCAGTTATATTCTCCAAACTTTAAGGCCAAAGCCCAATCAGCTTCAGATTGACCCAATTTCAGGATCAGATAGTTAGTAAAGAATGCAACTGAAATACCGATTACGATATTAAGCTGGTTAAAGGAAACCATCTGCCCCCGCATCTTTGCTGGGGCTATTTCAGCAATATACATTGGGGCGATAATCAAGGAAGCTCCAACCCCTAACCCCCCTATCATACGGGCGATGATAAGTGCTAAATAAGTAGGTGCTAATGCAGAACCAATGGCTGATACAGCATAGAGTACTGCTGCAAAACTCAGAATTTTCTTCCGACCGAAGCGGTCACTTAAGGGGCCAGCCACTAACATTGCGAGAGTCGCAACTAGGGTCAGAGATGCTACGGCCCATCCTAACTGTAGTGATGTCAGGTTAAATTCAGGCTGGATAAATTCATTTACGCCAGAAATCACTGATGCATCAAAACCCATCAAGAAGCCTCCTAAGGCGACTATCAGGGCCGTCATCACGATAAATCCACGATTTTCCATGAGAAATAGAGTAGTAGTGAAAAAAAAGGCCAGATCCTCAAAAAAGAACCCAGCCCAGAGAGAATTAATTTTCCTGATAAACTCGAATGTAATCCACCTCCATTTCCTGAGGAAATACGGTGCTTCCATCTGGGTTACCCGGTAGGTTTCCACCGACGGCTACATTGAGTATCATATGAAATTTTTCGTTGAAGGGATATCCTGTTGGTAGGGTAACGGATGGAGTAATTGGATCTCCATACTGAATATTATCTACCATAAAGCGCAGACAATCATCTCTCCATAGTAGGGTGAAGGTATGATAGTCCATAGAGAAGTCTCCTTCTTCTAATTCGTAATAAGCAGACTTGAAGCGCCAGAAGTCATGACCATAGTGAACCGTACCTAGAACTTCTGCAGGCTTATTGCCAATTAGCTCCATAATATCGATTTCTCCACTACGAGGCCATCCACCAAAGGTATTGTCCGTAGGTAGCATCCAGATCGCAGGCCATATTCCTTGACCTTTAGGGAGCTTGGCTCGGATATCAATACGGCCAAAGCGAAAATCTGCTTTATTTTTGGTTACCATACGAGCTGAGGTGTAATTGTAACCTTGGAAGCTTTCTTCTTTTGCTTGAATGACTAAGGAGCCATTTCTGATAAAAGCATTATCCTCACGGTCAGTGTAGTATTCTAGCTCGTTATTACCCCAGCCACAGATGTTTCTATCACAGCCATCGCCAAGGTCAAAAGACCAAGTATTGCGGTCGATCTCAGCAGCATCAAACTCCTCTTGCCAAACAAGGGTATAAGCTTCTAATTCAACTGGGAAGTCGCATGGTCCAGGATCAATTACTTTATCAGGTTGGCAAGACAAGGCAAACCCAAGAAGTAAGATGAAAAATATTGATTTTAAGTTTTTCATGATGAAAGGCTTAAATGAACTAAGAAAACAGGCTTATTTATTCCCAGCGAAGTTGATCGATAAACATTTCACCTTTACCCTCAAGTCTGAAGGCTACAGTTTTAATGAGACTAGGTTCTAGGTTGCGAGGACCACTAGCAGAGCCTGATCCGTCAGAAGCATTAGAACCTTTGATTTCGCTGATTGAGTTTACCCCAAAAAACTTAAGCATTGGGATTTCTACTCTGTACCACCCATTCTTGGCAGATTTGGCCCATTCTGGATCCCAAACTACAGAGCTAGTACTTCTATTAAAGTCCTCCAAAAACACTTGAAACGAGAGGTCTTTTAAATTATCTGCTTTAATGTAGAAGCTTAATTTGGCATTTTCTACGATAGGACGGACATCCACCGGTTGCCATTTCGCCCAACTAACTCCAAAAAATGGTAGACTGCATTGATCGCCAGTATAATCCCAGCGGGCATGGATAGACTTGTTGCCTTTAAAAGCTTCCTCATCAGAGACATATACCTTTTGGCAATCTGAATCTACTAGGCCCCAACCATCTTGATTAATGAAGTCTTCCTCAAACATGCTGATGGGGAGTTTTTTAGGATCCGGTACCACATCGGGAGCCAACCAAGGCTCTACTTCTTCCTCTTCATAGAATACCAATCTGATATCGTCTAGGTAGACTTCTCCACTTTGCTGCATTTCAATTTGCAGCTGCTTGATATTACCGTAGTCAATGCCTTCTCCTTCGTCGTCAAAGTCCTTCAATGGCACGACCACTTTTTGCCACTCTTCATCAATGGCAATTCGTTCGAAGTATTTGTTGGCAGTATAGCAAAACGCCATTGTATTGCTGTAATCCTCTAAGGTCAATACAAAGGGTAAGCCATAGGATTTGCCTTTAGGAGTGCGGACGTACATTTGGAAGGCAGCATACTCCAAAATAGGTTGCAAGTCTTTGCCTGCATAATCGTCCCATCCCATACCAAAGCCAACCCATTCGCAACCTTGACGTTCCCATTTCAATTTCAAGCCAGCATCGCCACTATACTTTACATCATTGACCAGCTGGAATGTTTTGCAGCTATCAGCTACTATACCCCATACGTTTAGGGTGTCGTCCTGATAGAGGTTCGAGGCTACAATTTTGTCGATGCTCTCCGGCTTTTTGGTCGGTGGAGGCGTTTCTGCGCCATCATAAAGAGCGATCGGACGTAGTTGGATACAGCCGGCTAAGCCTATGAGTACTAGTATTATAGCCAGCTTCGCTGAACGAGTAGTATTAGCACTAGACATGACTAAAGAGATAAAGGTTGATCTTGAGTAAAGGTCATATAATCGATGCCAAATCGTACCGGATTTGGTGGATTTGGCTGGGCATTCATATTTGAGATCAATAGGATCTGTACTGCCACCAATTCGCTGAGCTCGGCTTCAGAGATTCCTACATCTGCCATGGTATGGCTAAATGCTTTCCAACCTGTATGCGTTACGGGGAAGTCTCCTTCTAGCTGGAAGCTTTTATCTACGCCATCAGTAAAGGCGCCATCACCATTGGTATCAGTAAAGAATTGGATTACTGCAATGGTGTGGGGGGTACCGTCTCCATAAAGGAAGAAGTTGAAATGAGCTTGTTCCGGCACGCTGGTCGGTACACTAAAGTAGGTTTGACCGTTCACCGAAGGGAAAATTTGAATAAGACCTACGAAAAAGTTTCCTACTACATTATCAGTACCCTCGAAAAAGTAACAGTACTCACCTTGACCTGCCGGAATCGCATTGGAACGACCCGTAGCGCCAGTAAGTTCAAACTCAAAGTTTCCAAAAAACAATCCTGCGCCTAAATCTTGTTCAAAGTCAGTGATTAGGTTGCCTTCGTAAATTCGCTCACCTGTGATCGTAACATCCACACTAGTGGTGAGGGAGTCTTCTTCAGGTATAATCAGCTCTACGAGACATTCTTCTTCACGGAAAAGGGGAAGATCTGAAGTAGTACCGTTCCAAGTAGCATTCTCTTGGTTAAGTTCACGATCAAAGCCTTCGATGATTTTTTGTGCACCACTTTCTTTACCCGTGATACGCAAAACCCAATTGATATTTTTACTAAACTCTGCTGTAAAAAACACACGTTGATCGGCACTGAAATCTACTTCGCTTCTACTAGCAGCTATGTCTGTCTTTAGCTGGAATTCGCCAAAGCGGTCGACTAGGCCTGGGCCGTCAAATGGATCTGTTTGATGCTGACAAGCAGTTATGAGAACGCTAATGAACAGCAATAATGAGAGATATTTTTTCATCGCTTTGCCCTTTGGGGCTTTGGAGTGAATAGTCATTAGAAATACAAAGAGTAAAGAATAAAAATCTGATCAATCTGATAGGCTCTGTCCGCTTCGGTAGCACGGCTGCTGTTGAACCTTTCCCACTGAATATTGAGAGTGGACATAGAGCTAAAGCGGTATCTAAAACCAGCTGCTATCATCGTCTCATTATCGTCAACGATATACCGACCAGGGAAGTCGCGTACCTCATTAAAGCGAACCACATCAGGGATATAATCGTCTCCTACTGAAGTTAACTGTTTTACACCAGCGAGTAAATCAAAATTGTCAAATAATTCTGCTTGGATGCCAGCGTCTAATAGGCTGCTAGTCAAGGAAACTGCCTCAATTTCAACCCCACCTCTTTGGGTTTGTTCAAATTGATACCCAACATTCACCTTTAAGATATTGTCGATACCCAACCAGCGATTAATATTCACATCACCCGTAACTCTCGCTAAGGTAAAGGACTTAAGTTCTGTAGTACCCTGACCTCTGATTTCTTGCATCTGCATGGCCTCAGCCCCTAATTCAATGGCGCTATCTGCTAAGGCATAGTCGACATTTAGGAAGACACCTCTACGGTTTGCAGTAGCTCTGCCATAAGGCTGGGTATTGCCAAAGCGCGGGTCATAGGATCTAAGTACGTCTGATAGCGCATAAGTGTAAAGCGCGCGATCTCGGTTTAGGTCAAAGATACTTGCCTGGCGAGCTGTACGATCGTTGCCAATACGGCTATAGAAGGTTCTAGAGCGATCTAGGTCAACGCGGTTGCTTTGTGCGCCAATACTAAAGAAATCTGGACCAACATCTCTAAAACCAAGCGTTACTTGTAGATTTTGAGGTTTGAGATCTAGTTTGAAGGCGCCTTCGGCGAACGTATCGTCTCTGTCAAATGGTTCGGTTTCTTGGGTTTCGAAAATGGAGGACATTCCCATTTCCCCTTCAAAATCAAGGGCCATGTTGTCATTTTCGAGTATATGGATGTCTGCGCTAATAGTTTGAACCGGATTGCGGATCCCA
Organism: uncultured Bacteroidia bacterium; assembly: GCA_964534295.1. Taxonomy (GTDB): domain Bacteria; phylum Bacteroidota; class Bacteroidia; order J057; family J057; genus JBCAWW01. Next base: position 4,866 of record CAZHOC010000194.1, read on the forward strand.
TTGTCAAATCCGCCAATAGAAACGGCATCAAAGGTATTTACATAATTACCGGTGATGCTTCCCCAGCGATCATTTTTTAACTCTACGCTACCCCCTGATACAAAGCGAGTCGGCAGAGAAAAGAAATCCGTTCCGCGAACGCGGGTGAAAAACCCACTGATGTTGATCTCAGAGAAGATAGAACCTGCGCTCAATCCAAAGTCGACCTTACCCCCTTGCATACGACGAGTCCCATCACCATTGTAAAATTGTTCATAATCGATTAGCTCCTGTCTCGCGCGGAAGATTTCGGCTTCGTTGACATTGAGGTCAGCATCATGCTGAAATAGGGTATAAGGAGTCATCTTTAGGTCCATGTCTCCAACATGATAGCGAAAGCTGTTGCCTACAATACCACGAGCAAAAAGCTCACGTACTTCTACTGACATACCAGAGCCAAAGAACCCCCCAAACTCGTTGCGGAGACGCAGAATACTCTGAACCTCAGTTTTTTCGTTTGGAGTGGCGTTGATCTTAAGATCTAGCAAGAATTCGCCATCCATTAGGTCGCTTGCAGTTGTAGTATCGGTTTCACCTATCGTTCCTCCCAATTGGGTACGTTGGATAAGCGTACGGCCGAGGCCATTGATATGGAGATTTTTAGGAATCTCTGTTTGCGCGCTCAGGTCGCTTGAGCCCAAAGCAAATATGAGGAGCCCACAGCAAATGGCGCGTAGTAGTAATTTTGTCCGTAACATAATCGGTGCGGATATTTAGAAGAATACTTTTAATTCGATAGTAGTTTCGTTGCCCTGATATCTATCAAGAGGGAAGCTTGCATCTTCAAACTTCATGAAGCGTTGGCGGATGTAGAAAGCCGCGTTTTCGGCCACAGTCCAGTCAAAACCTAGGGCTAGGCCTCGGCCAAATTGATTACGAGGTTGTTGTGTGGTGACATCCCATTCAGTATCACGTCCTCCTTTGATGTATTCCACGCCCCAATAACCGGTAAGGATAAATTTGGGAAAGAGTTCGTAATAGAGGTCAACCTCATGATATTGTGCTTGGATGTACACATCATCCCCAAAGCCAGGTAAGGGTTTGAGCGTTGAGCTAGCGCCCATCCAAGAACCTAAATAAAATAGGTACAGAGGCCTGTTAAATAGGTTTGTCTTGAATTTGGCTTGCAAATCAAGGGCTTGAAAGTGTTTTCGACTGAGTGGAGCAAGGGTGCCCGGATCAACATCCGTTAACTTTACTAACTCATATGCCCCCCTAAAGAAGGTGAAAACACGATTATAGGGACCGACGATGGTCGGGCCAGTCGCTCCTGCAGGGAAGGGGTTATAGACCCGCGACATGGCTAAACCGTTTACCCTGTGAACGTAGGATAATTCTGTACTAAGCGTATCAATTTCTTGAGAGATACCCCAGCCAAGATTTAGTTTTAGTGGTCCGAAGCTCTTCTCAGTGTTTAGGTTGATACCACGTCGATTGTGTACAAATTGTCCTACTTGAACCAAGGCGCCTGCAACGGACGCTTGACCAACTTGGTTTGGTCCAGTGCTAGCGTTTTGGATTTCTGGATTGGAGAACGTTTGAACTTCTCCATTATCGTTGTAGAAGTTTTTGCTTATCTGGTAGAATTGGAATTCAAAAGGTAGATAAGTGTATTTCTTCGGGATTTGAATCTTTAATAGAGCGGTTTCACCCCATCTCGTATCTTGACCTGGAATAGTAAAATTACCTGCCCCAGCTTCACCAGAAATGTTGATTCCTGCAGCATTGAAGTTATACTGTAAAGTATGTACCGCATAGGTCTGAAACACGTCTTTAATGCTATCTAATCGATTTCGGTTGTAGATAGTATTATAAGCGAGGAAATTTTTACCCCAGTCCTTTTTAAGACGAAAACCTGTAAAACTACTTGGTAATGAGCGGTTGATTCCACTAAAGCCGTTGTAGGTTGGAACATTACCTGCTACCCCAGGTTGAATGATGGTTGCAAGCGGGTCAGTTTGTGCCATCTGCAGGCCGCCATTATTTTGGGCCTTACCATAAAGGAAGGCAAATGACATATTGCCAGGTAGGCTACCCCCTTCAACAATTAAACCTTGGAAGGCTCTGTTGTTCCAGCGTAAATCTTGGTTGATGGCTCCGGTGTTGTAGTAGTTGTCGTACTTATCGGTACCATCCACTCCTTCCCAAGGCGTTCGGTCAAATATACTGTAGCGGTCAGCAATTTGCAGAATCCCCATGGTCATCGGGCTCATTGCATACCAATGAATACCTCCAGCACGAACGCCAAACTTTCCTAAACGAGTACGGAAGTTTCCGTAAAAGTTTAGGCCTAAGTTCATGGTAAATACGTTGTCCTCGAAGTTGCCCGCATAGGGAGTGAAGAAAAACAATTCAGTGGCGAAACTCGATTTTGAGTTGGGGCGGCCACTAACGAAAAGAGAGAGCATCGGCTCTCGGTAACCATCTCCAACACCAGCTGTTTTTTCAAATGGAGTTAGGTTTGGATAAGGAGTCGTCATATTTCGACCATAACCGAAAAATCGGTAGTAGCCATTTACGCTGAGTTTGCGTAATGGTACTGGTCGCAAAACAGAGTCTCCTTTTGGACTAAGGTAACCATTGGGTAAGGCGAATCCTTGGAGTGAACTCGTCGACAATTGCGCTTGCAAATGTGAGGCTATCGCTAGACATGCGCCTAACAATACTAGCCTGCCCAATGAGCGTAGTAGACTATGCATGAGTACAGCAGATTTGCGAGTAATAGATTAGCTTCAAATTAGGGCCTCTATATATGATATAAAAAAAACTATATACATCACAATTGCATCACCCGGAAAATCTTATTACATCATGAATACATCACTAGTGAAAAAACTTGTGTTTTGAGCCATACAGGCCTATTTTATATACTGATTATTGAATAGGTCTATTTCTCATGAATATTATTTGATTCATCAAACTAAAAATTAGCGCATAATATTATGACTACTTTTCGCACTATTTTATTAG
>CAZHOC010000195.1:0-7841 GCA_964534295.1 uncultured Bacteroidia bacterium
ACCGTTTCTCCTAGTCCGACCATGAAGCCAGATTTGGTCCGACAACCTAAGGCACTCGTTCTTTTGATTTGTTCGAGGCTTCGATCGTATTTGGCCTGCGGCCGAACGCGGCGGTAGAGTCTCTTGACCGTTTCCATATTGTGAGAGATCACCTCAGGCTTAGTCTCACAAAACATCTCTAGTACTTCCCAACGTGCTTTGACGTCTGGGATGAGGGTTTCCATCGTCACGCCTGGCGCATGTTTGCGGGTTTGGCGTACGGTTTCAGCCCAAATGTTCATACCACTATCCTTTTGCTCGTCGCGATTGACCGAGGTCAAAACCGCGTGCTTGACGCCCATGCGCTTGATTGCCTGAGCAACGCGATAGGGTTCCATATCGTCCATAGCATCAGGGCGACCTGTGGCTACCGCACAAAAGGAGCATGACCGGGTACAAGTATTACCCAAGATCATAAATGTGGCTGTACCAGCGCCCCAGCACTCTCCCATATTGGGGCAGCGGGCGCTTTCGCATACAGTATGCAGTTTATGGGTATCGATGATTGACCGCACCTCGGTAAAGTTCTTGCCATAAGGCAGTTTTACCCTAAGCCACTTGGGCCGGGGACCATTACCAGGAAGGTTTTGCGCCGTCAATTCAGCGGTGGTGATAGTACTCATATATCTTATTTACCAAGCTGTCCCGAAAAGTAGTCCCAAAGATACGGCAAAAAACGTCTGTCGGTTCGTTCTGCCATTAATTTCTGCTAAAATTGGGACGGGTTGCAGAAAAAGATCGGTCTGAGCTGATATTATTAGGCCTCCGATCCCATATTGAGAACGGGTAAAGTCAATAATTGTGTAAGCTTTGGCGCCTAGGCCTGCTTGTAAAGTGGGCTGTAGCCGAGAAGAAAGAAAGTTGGCCCGGCCCAGAATATCTCCATGCGCATGTTGGCTGGGATCAAAAGCTTCGACTTCAATCGAATATTGATTAAATGATCCTGGGACCAAGGTCAAAGTCTCAATCTGATAAGGGTTGAGGAATCCGATCGAAGGTCCGAGCTTAAATCCCCCCCTAACATTAAATGGATTCAAGGAAGAAGATCTAAACAAAGGCCACTCGATGCCTACGGCTGGAGTTGCAATCATCAAGTGATTGAGTTTGCCATAGATATAGGGCCGACCTTGGTCGGCGACCAAAGGCTCTATACTGGTCTCTCTCAAGTCCTTGACTACGAAAAAGTCAAGGTTGAAAGTCCACTGACGGTAAGTAGGGTCTCCAAGATTGTAAGCAATACTTAATCCTGGGCCCCTATTAGACATTTGGAAGCCGACATTGAGATTTTGAATCGGTAAATCTTCGTCGTCTTGTGCTGAGAGTGGTAGGCAGGCAAAAAGCGCCAGCCATAACATCCAGAAAGATTTTTGCATAAGGGGAAATTGGATAATTTCAATTTACAAATCTATGGGCTTTTACCCAACCATAGAACGTATGAGAATTCCCTGCGTTTCCTATGCCTTTTGATTCAGAACTTTTTGACTAAAATCGGTCCAAGTCCAAAAGCAAAAGGGCTCGAATATAACCCTATCCAAGCCCTTTTGTTTATGAGTCTAATCTCAACTTAATAAGTGCTGAGCAGATCGATGTCGAAGATCAATGTAGAGTTGGCTGGGATGCCCGGACGTTCCGTCGCGCCATAGGCTAATTCAGGAGGAACAATCAGTTTTACTTTGGAACCGCTAGGTACTTTGGTCAAACCGATTTGCCACCCTCTGATGAGATTATTGAGGGGGAAATCTACTACTCCGTCTTTGTCAAAAGAGGAGTCAAATACACTGCCGTCAGTGAGGTAGCCGTGATAATTGATCACTACATTGCTACCGGGCTTAGGTACTGCGCCACTACCTTCTTCCACTACGTAGATCTGGATGCCTTGTACCTCTTGGATTTGGCTAGAATCTGCAATGGGGTAGGGAGGCTGAATACCAGTTGGAGCGCTTGCTGCAGGGGCTGGTTCAGCTGTAGCGGCAGCATCTGCCTCAGGAGAAGCGTTCTGCGAAGCAGGCTCACCACAAGACCAAAAAGCGATGCTAAGCAAGAGTAAAAATGGAATTAGCTGTTTCATGTTAGTTGCGGTTTTTCGTCTAAACTGGGTTGATGATTTCTGGAGAGTAAATCGATGAGTTCTTGTTCGGTATTGTCAAGGCTGGTATGGCTACGACCGCCGGCTGCGTAAAAGTGTCCACCACCATTGAAGTGCTCAGCATAATCTTTAGCCGATACGCCTTCACGACTACGGAAACTCAATTTGACCAAGTCGTTGTGCTCTGAGATCAATACACCCATTTTGATGCCTTTGATCCCAAGCGCATAATTGACCAAGCCTTCGGTGCCACCGGTCTTGACATTGAAGTCTTTAAATACCTGACGCTCAAGTTTGATATAAGCAGTCTCGTATTCAGGCAAAATGTGCAGACAATTTAGTAAGCAGTAACCAAAAAACTTCAGACGCTCTGGATCAAATTGTGAGTAGATGCGGTCGTGAATGGCGGTTACATTGATACCTGTTTCGAGCAGATGACCGGCCATGGCGTGCACGGCGGGGGTAGTGCTGGTAAAGCGAAAAGAACCCGTATCTGTCATCAAACCGGTATAAAGCGGATAAGCCATATCCTCATTGATCAGAGCTTTATCGCCCAAAGCGACGACGAGACGGTGAATCAGTTCAGCCGTAGAGGATGCCTGATCGTCCCAATACATCAAATCGGCAAAATCAGTTGGCTCTAGGTGGTGGTCAATCATGACGACCTGTCCCATCGAGTCCTGCACGGATTTTTCAAATTCATTGATGCGGTGCAAGGAGTTAAAATCCAAACAAAAGATGATGTCTGCTCCTTCAAAAGCCCAATTTGCCCCATCAGGATCCACTGGACCGATGATCACCTGCTCATTGCCGGGAAGCCACTTCAAAAAATCAGGATAGTCAGTAGGAGCGACGATCTTGACTTGATGGCCTTTTTGGATGAGGTAGTGGTATAAACCGAGGGAGGAACCGATGGCGTCTCCGTCCGGTTTTTGGTGCATAGTGATGGCTATGCGGCTAGGTTGCTCGAGGAGCGAAGATATTTCTGAAAGCTGTTCTCGCTTCATGTTTGCTATGTTGAAATCTGGCCTGCGAAATTACGAATTGAAAAGCACTTGCGAAAATTGCAATAACCAAGGAGCGACTGTAATTTTGCAGCGATTTTTAAATCTCACATAGCAATAGACATAAAATTATGAGTGGTAATCTCACCCTGACTATTATCAAGCCCGACGCAGTAGGAAAAGGCCACACCGGCAAAATCATTGATCATATCATCTCCGCTGGCTACAAAGTAAAAGCCATGAAAATGATTCACATGAACGAACGTGAAGCGGGTGGATTTTATGACGTACACCGTGAACGCCCATTTTTCAACGACCTAGTTGCTTTTATGACTAGTGGTCCATGTGTACCGATGGTACTCGAAAAAGACAATGCAGTAACTGACTTCCGTACTTTGATCGGTGCTACTAACCCCAAAGAAGCGGCAGAAGGTACTATCCGTGCGCTTTACGCTGAGTCTATCGAAGCGAATGCGATCCACGGCTCTGACTCTGACGAAAATGCGTTGCGCGAAGCGAGCTATTTCTTCAGTGCGCTCGAAATGTTCTAAAGAATATTTTCAAGGAAATATCACACTAGGCGTCGCAAGAAATTGTGGCGCTTTTTTTTGCGGCAAGGCATAGTGGATGATTAAAGGCATTGACTTGAATCCTTACCGAAGCTCTTTCAACAACTGCTGAGCCTTGAGGGCAAATTCAGTTTCGCTTTTGGCTACCTCTTCGAGGAACGCTTCTCCTTGGGTCTTAGATTCGGGTTTTTGCAGATAAGCTAGGGCGAGATACCATTGAGATTGAATCGTAAACAAATGCTCAGGCTTATCCAAAACTGCTTCAAAAGCAGCAATTGCGGCATCAGTTTGGCCCTCAGCCAAGTAAATATTGCCCATATAAAATTGGGCTTTGAGCTTTAAATCTTCCTCCTCTATCGTCTGGAGGATCGCTAAGGCCTCTTCATAGGCCACGCCATCATACAACAATAATGCTTCTTGTAGTCGACTTGAATCCGTATTGATGGCTCCACCTCTGAGGCGCAGATAAGTAGGGTAGGGTTCGAATTGTGCCATCGCCAATCCTTGATAATCGGGAGGCGACGAAAGTTGATTGATGCCCCAAATACCAATAATAAGCAAAGCTACGGCTGCGACTGCGGCATAAGCCCAGCGAGGAATCCGTCTGACCACTGTCTCATTTTCGCTTTGGATTTGGGCGAGGCCTGCTTCCAGTGCATTTGCTACCGGATCGTTGAGAAAGCTTTCCATTTCCTCATGTTGTTGGAGGATCCTGGCCCATTGAGCATCAGTCTCAATCAGCTTTTCTACCTCTAGCTTTTCGGCTGGTGATAGTTGATTTTGGCGGTAAGCCTCAATCTTTTCAAATATGATCTGTTCCTCCATCAAACTTTAATTCCTGGTAGCGCGGGTCTTGCTGGACCAGCTTAAATAACATTTTTTTGCAAATATATTTCCTCTTTCTCGTGTAGCCTTCACTACTCATCTTCATCTTTTGCTGTATCTCTTTGATGCTGGCTCCGCCGAACGCTAAGGTGAGTAGCCTTTGGCAATCTTGGCCCAGCTCCTTGAACTTTTCCTTATACAAATTTTGCCGAGCGCGCTCATTGATCGCCTCGACAATATCTGCTTGGTCTTCTTTTAATATCTCTGAACTATCAGATGTTACCCTGTCAGACTTGCGCAATTGCTTAAACCACCAGTTTCTACAGATAGCAAATAATAGGGTGAAAAGCTTACTCTTAAGCTCAAATCCAGGCTTTATCACCATGCGATAGAGGCTCATGATGCCTTCTTGAAAAACATCTTCCGCCTCGGCGGCGCTGCCTGAATTTTTGAGGACAAACTGCTTGATTTTAGGGAAATATAATTTGTAGATCCTTTTCAAGACTTCTTGATCTCCTGTTTTAAGGCCTTCTAGATATGTTTGGTCAGTAGTCTTTTTGTCCATACTAATTGCTAAGCACGGAAGTGGGAATATTTGCCTTGGGAAAACTTATATACTGCCGGAAAATCTCAATTCTTGGTGTAAAATTAAATTTTTTTTTCGAAGGTGGGTAACACAGTTTCGATGAAGGGTATAAAAGGGCATTACAAACATGGGCGGAAGCCGAAAAGCCCCCACAAGAGTAGGCCCCAATTCAACCTTATCGAAATGTTAAAGCGATTTTACTTATTGAGCTTTGCCCTAGCTTTTTTGAGCATAGGTGTTGTGGCGCAGCCACTAACGCTAACAGAAAACTTTCAGTTTAATAATGATTGTAACGATCCTCCTCAAATAATCCACGACGATGCTAATTATTGGCAGTATACGTTTAGCTCTACAGTTACGACCAACAAACCCTTATACAACCATTATATCTGGCGCTATATTACTCTTGAGTTTTATAAGGTTGTTGGTAATGTGAATACTTTAGAGTGGACTTACGATATGCCATATTCGAGAGTGTTGTATTTGAATAACACTTTTAGTTTTGACACGAATGATATGCCTAATCTTCCTTCAGGAGAGTATCAGGTTTATATGCATGTTAGGTATGTCAATGGTTCTGGTGTCCCTAGTGGCAATATGAACATGACTGTATTGAAAGATGGAAGCATCACCTGCCCTCTTCAAGATTTTTCAGTTGATGGTGAAGTGGAGTGCGATTTAGGCCACATGGCATGCTTTGATTATCAAAGCTGTTTTACTCTTTCTGTAGGCACAAGTAAGTTTGGGAATACCGTCAGTGCAAATATTTCTGGTGGATCTGGTAATTACACTATTTCTTGGTTTGTAGAAGAAGACCCAACTGGAGCAACTTACAATCACTATAATACTACTTCAGTACCTAAGAGATGTGGTACTTTTATTTACTGGGCTACTGTGACAGATAATGTTACTGGATGTGTAAGACAAGATGTCAGAACAATCTCTAGATTATGCGCTTTTGACCTTCCTATCGATAGAGTCGGAGGCCGCTTTGGCGAAGAAACTAGCCCGAGCTTTTCGATCTTCCCAAATCCGACCAGCAATGGGACAGTCCAGATTCAATACGAACTACCTCAAGGCGCTGCACAAGCTCAACTCAGCCTTTACAATACCCAAGGCCAGTTGGTACAAAGCATCGAGCTCAATCTCATGAGCAACGAGCAAAAGATCAGATTGGAGAACTTATCAAAAGGTGTTTATGTCGCAAATCTCGAGCTAGATGGACAGCGCTTGAGCAGCCAAAAACTTGTGATCCAATAATCTTATCCACGATTATTTCAAAGCCCATTGAGAGCGTATTTCCCCTTCAGTTTGGAGGGGAATTCTTTTTTTGTAAACACCCAAAAGTTTTTTCAAAACAGGGGTAACACTTCTAGAGGCCAGGGTATTAAAGGGCATAACAAACAAGGGCGGAAGCCGAAAAGCCCCACAAGAGTAGGCCCTAAGTTAACCTTACTGAAATGTTAAAGCGATTTTACTTATTGAGCTTTACCCTAGCTTTTTTGAGCATAGGCACTTTTGCAGCAACGCTGGAGATTCATGAAGATTTTCAATTTGGCACTAGCTGTGCTAATCCGCCCCAAATTACTCATGACGATAATGTGCAAAATTATTGGCAATACTCCTTTACCTCTACGATGGTCAATACCGGTTCTGGTAATATATATTCTCATGCCGTATATAGATATATTACTATAGACTTTTACCGCAGTGTACCTTCTGGAGATATCTATGAAGCAAGCCTTGAACTTCCCTACAGTAGAGTTTTTTACGCCAACAACACTTTTTCCTTTGATGTCAACGATTTGCCTAATCTACCCTCTGGAGATTATGTAATGAGTTTCAATGTCCGATATGAGAATCGCAGTGGCGTACCAGATGGGAATATCGAATTAACTGTAAAACGAGATGGAAATACGGTATGTGGTGTCCAAACGCTTACCAATGATGCTAATAATAATGGATCTGGGGACGCAAGCTGCTACATACCAAACATAGCTTGCTTTGGCTACCAAAGCTGCCACAGTATTTCTATTAGTTCTGGTAAGTTTTCAGATTGGGTAAATGTAATCATTAACGGAGGTACTGGCTCCTACCAAATTACTTGGTATGTAGAAGAATGGAAAGCGAATCCTCTACCAGGTCCAGGATCAGGTACTTACTATTATAATGTTACCTCGGTTCCCAAGGAGTGCGGTAAGTATGTATACTTTGTAACGGTAGTCGACTTGAATACTGGCTGTAGTATGGATGATTCAAGAATCTTTACTAACGGATGTTATGGAGACCTTCCTTCCGATGATTTACCCGGTCAAATTGCTATGGGAGGGCGCTTTGGCCAAGAAACTAGCCCTAGCTTCTCGATCTTCCCGAATCCGACCAGCAATGAGACTGTCCAGATCCAATACGAACTACCTCAGGAGGCTGCGTCAGCCCAATTAAGCCTTTACAATATTCAAGGCCAATTGGTGCAAAGCATCGAACTCAATCTAATGAGCAACGAGCAAAAGATCAGATTAGAGAACTTGACGAAAGGTGTTTATGTCGCAAATCTCAAAGTAGATGGTCGTCGACTAAGCAGTCAAAAGCTAGTAGTGCAGTAGGTGCAGTAGCAAATTTTTATACATCACAGAAAAGGCATTTTCTCTTCCTATTGAAGAGGAGATGTCTTTTTGTCTAAGCGAGATAAGCGTTCTGCGAAGCAGTAAAAGAAAAGAAGCCACCGCCCAAAC
>CAZHOC010000196.1:0-7832 GCA_964534295.1 uncultured Bacteroidia bacterium
AGATCAAAAAACTCTTTTATTATGAACATTTAGTCTTACATGCCGAAGGCATAAAAGCGTTTTAAGCCATTGGGATAGATCCCTTCTAGCATCACATTTCCTTCTTTATCTTCTAACTTATCAAGTAGGTCCTCTACATCGTCTACGCGTTCACCGTCAAGGTGAGTGACAATAAAGCCTTCTCTAATATCAGTATACTGGCTGAGCTTGCCGCGCGAGAGGGTTTCTAGTTGCGCACCTCCTTCGATGTCCAGCTTAGTCGCAGTATTTTTTCCCACTTCGCGGAACGATGCTCCCAAGCTTTCAAGAACTGTATTGCTTAGCTTTTGTACGATTTGGGTATTGCCATCACGATTGTTGAGGATCATATCAAAAGATTTCTCATCCCCAAAGCGGTTTAGCTTGACGTTGACCTGATCTCCCGGGCGGCGTCGGCCCACTTTTTCTTGCAATTCAGAAGGTGTGTTGACGGTAAGTCCATCTACTTCAAGGATTACATCGCCTTCTTCAATACCCGCACTTGCCGCGGCGCCAGTCGCTAGTACGCTATCGACATAGACTCCCTGATTGACTTCTAAGCCTTTTTCGCGGACAAGGTTACCATCTACAGGGCGAATCATTACCCCGATATAGCCACGTTGCACGATACCATAGGTCATGAGGTCTTCGATTACTTTGGATACCAGCTTCGCTGGAACGGCAAAACCATAGCCCGCATAAGCACCAGTAGGACTCGCAATGGCGGTATTGATACCAATCAAGCCTCCGTTTAGGTTGACAAGAGCGCCACCACTGTTACCGGGGTTGATCGCAGCATCCGTTTGGATGAAAGATTCAATCGCGCTCTGCTCACGGAGAATATTAATGTTACGGCCTTTGGCGCTGACGATACCCGCTGTAACAGTTGAATTCAAGTTAAATGGGTTACCAACCGCCATTACCCATTCACCGACTTTGACTTTGTCAGAGTCTACAAAAGGGAGGAATGCCAAACCGGTTTCTTCAATCTTTAGCAGCGCTAAGTCAGTCGAAGGGTCAGTTCCTACTACACTAGCTTTATAGCTACGATTGTCAGAAAGTACGACTTCGATATCGTCGGCCTTTTCGATCACGTGATTATTGGTGACGATATAACCATCTTGAGAAATCAAGACGCCAGAGCCGGTACCTACTTGCGGGCGTCTTTTTTGCTGGCGATTGGGTCCTTCAAACTGGAAATTAGGGCCAAAGAACTCTTCAAATGGATTGCTAGCGGTAGGAGCGCTTCTGCTCGTAGAGCTAGAGGTAATGTGCACTACGGCCGGGGTTACGCGTTCGGCGACCGCCGTAAAGTCTAAAGGTACTGCATCTCCGTCTTCGTCGAGGGTATACACGGCTCCTACAGCGGGAGTATTATTTTGATATTGGACCTGTAATGTCTGCTGGTCCTTTGATTGAGTCATCCAGATAGCACCAAAGGTCAAAGCACTACCTAAGACTGCGGCTACGAATGAGGTTAAAAATGAATTACGCATAATGTTTGGGTCTCCTTAATGAGAAAACAATATTATTTATGGGCCGACCTGATGGGATCAGCTAGCCTGCATTGAAAAACATAGGAGTTGTGTGAAATCAAAGAATCTTGATTCCCTTATATGTACGAAAACCGGCTTAGGAGTTTGTTAATGAAGTATTAACGTCTTTTTAATGGCTTTTAACGCTTGGGCTCAAAATCGTGGTACAACCAAAATGGCTTCCCTCCTTGCTTATCTGAAGTCGCCTTGTCGGTGTCAAATAGGCGAGCAAAGTTATTGGCAGCGAGATCTTCTAAAAAGGAGCTCACCATCAGCGTATATTCAACTTCTTGCCATACCTGCTTGGGCACAAAATGATAAGACCGCTCCTCTTTGCCGATGATCATTTGTCCGCGTACTAGATTATTTTCTGGATCATGTAAGAAGATATCGTTTTGCAAGAGGGCGTAGTCCATCGGTTCTGGAAAATAGATAGAGAAGGTATCCCGACTACCCGCTTTGGGATAGGTATAAGTCCAAGTCTCGATATCTGGGCGTTGGCGGTCTGCTTCTTTTACCCAAAAGCTATGGCGGTAGAGCAGGGTGTCGGAGCGTTGCGGATCGCGAATGCCAGCAGTATTTACTACTAGGGTATAGCGATTACCTGCTTGTAAGGGAGGTCCTTGAGTAAGGTAGGGAATCAGTCCCCGCTTGATACGACCCGGTTCAAACCATAAGGTAAGGCGCTGCTGATGCGGACCCCATAAGGCAGGATCAACTTCCAGAAAGACATTTTCAAGTTTGTTACCATTAGCATCTTCTAACCAGATATGGTGATAAGGACTTTGGAGGGCCATCGCGTCGCGAAACGCTAAGTAAAATTTGAGCTGATTGGCTGGTACAGTGTCGGTGGAGGGGTACACTTGCAGTGGAACGCTTCCCTCTGGCGGCTCCGCAAGCTCAAATTGAAAGGAAAATACTTTGTCTCTTGGAGGAATGTAAAGCTGATAAACTTGTCCTCCCTGATAGGGAAAACGCGGGCGAAAAAACAAGGTATCAAGCTCCTGCCAATACTGACCCAACATAGGAGGAAGGTCATCTGGAATCGTATCTCCGGGAAAAACCTGCAGGCTAGCGGCTTGGGCTGAGCGTTCCGCGAATAGCGACCAAACCTTGATCACCATATAATCCTCAGCACTACTATCGCGTTGGATCGACCATCTTTGGGCAGATAATGGACTGAATAAAAGCCAGCAAAGTAAAAAGCTAGCGACACGTTTCCATGATCTTGGAAAAGTGTCGCTAGAAAAAAATATGCTAGTGGCTGTATTCATTAGAGCCAAGCATTGGCGTAGGTCCGAAGGCTCAGCAAACCATTGGGCATGCGCTGCAGCACGAGGACATTTTCGCTATTGTAATTGTCGATATGGGTGATACCCACGCGCGAAAGCACGTCATGATCGAGGCCTACGGTATATTCTCCTTTTTCTAGTTTCCGGCTAATGTTTTCCGCATCTGGGATATCATCGGGATCAATCTTGATCAATGCTTTAGAGGTATTAGACATCAAGATATAATCCTTGTCATCGCGGCGATAGCGAATGATGTCAATTGGCATATTGCTAAAACCAAATTCGGCCAGGGTCTTAACCTTTAGGTGCTTGCCATCTTCAAGATCCTTAACTGAAAAACTCACAAATGGCGTGCAAGTATAAGAGGCCAGAATATGGGTCTCTCCATTGAAATCATAAGGTAGTAGTGTCCGAATCGGCGCTTCTGTTTCGGACTTGCCATGGGCGATGTGCCAAACTTCTAGCGAGCTTGCTTGGCTGTTGTCGGTAAAGGGAAAATCCAGAATACGGAGATTCGAGGCGAACTCTTCGTTAGAGAGTCCGGTAACGTATAATTTACCCTCAGCATAGGCAATATCCGTGATAGATTCGGTGCGCATATCGCTCTTGCGCCAAGATTGTTGACCGGGCTCAATCAGTTTAGGCACTTCCGCGCTATCAAAGCTGATCTTTTCAAGATTAACTTCAGAAATCTCTCCTTTAGGATCAATCTTTAGTAGGATGGTCGCTGCGCCTAGGTCGTTGGGAAGTTTCCAAAAACCTAGTTGAGTAGCATCAGAGCGCGAGACGGCGAGATAGATATTTTGGGAGATAGGGTTGACCGCAAAATCGTGAATTACGACTCCTTGAGCTGTTGTACCAAGCAAGCTTGCCAGCTTAGCTTCGACATTTTCAAGCGAAAAACCTTCTTTACTGGTATTTTGGACACGATCTTTCAGGTCGATCGCGAAGACTTTACCTGCATTTGCGTCACCTACAAAAAGTAATCCTTCTGGTCCAAAGGTCAAGACGCTCATGGATTGGATATCGGCTTTGCCGAACGAGAAGTCTTTGGTGAGTTCTGAATAGCTGTCCGCCTGTAAGCTGCTGACCATCAGGCAAAGGCTTGCGAATAATAGAGAAAGACATTTCATGATGTTAGTCATTTGGGTGAGTCAAAATTTACATTTGTGAAGAGGGGAAAGCCAAATAGGGAAGGATAATTCGCAAAAAAAGCCTCTACCATGCTCGCCTTCTGATCGTATTATTTGTAAATTGTTTGAGACTTGGGACTAAATCTTACAAGCGCGGAATGGCTTTTGCGATGAATTAGGAACACATATTACATCGCTCAACTAGCGTAGTTCTTAAGTCTTGGATGAGTAGGGGGCTTTTATAACTTAGATAAACTCCCAAACACTCATAGGAGCAACATTTTTATGCGATCAACTAAACGACTGCTCACCTGGGCGCTCATCATTTCCCTCTCATTCAGCGTTGGTTTCGTCACCGACGTGTCCGATAATTACTTCGAGATTTCCAAAAATCTAGACATTTTTGGGAAGCTTTATCGTGAAATAAATTCTCTTTACGTAGATGATACCGATCCTTCCGAATTAATGCGGACAGGTATCGATGCGATGCTAAACTCTCTCGATCCTTATACCAATTATATAAGTGAGCGTGAGATTGAGGATTATCGCTTTATGAGTACGGGCCAGTATGGTGGCATTGGTGCTTTAGTGGGAAAGCGTAAAAATAAGTTTATCGTACTCGAACCTTATGAAAACTATCCTGCACAATCAGCGGGTCTGCGTACAGGAGATGAAATTATCTCTATCGATGGCACTGTTATCGACGGGAGTCAGATGCGAGTATCTGATGTCCGCAGTCTTTTAAGAGGTCCCAAAGGCGAAGGAGTACAATTGAGGGTAAAACGAGCGGGGGAAGAATCCGCTATTGATTTCAATCTCACCCGAGATCGAATCAGAATAGATAATGTGCCTTATTTTGGTATGGTCAATGAAGAGATTGGTTATATCTCTTTGACTGGTTTTACACAAGACGCCGGCAA
Source organism: uncultured Bacteroidia bacterium (assembly GCA_964534295.1). Lineage (GTDB taxonomy): Bacteria > Bacteroidota > Bacteroidia > J057 > J057 > JBCAWW01. The sequence goes on from CAZHOC010000196.1 coordinate 4,899, forward strand.
AGAAGTAGCAATCGCTACCCAAAGTCTTAAAAGCGACCACCCAAAGCTCAAGGGGATCATTCTTGATTTGAGAGGTAATCCTGGAGGTAGATTAGATGAGGCCGTCAATGTGGCGAATGTCTTTGTACCTCAAAAAGAGACCATAGTAGAGACACGTGGTCGTTTGGAGGATGCTTATCAAGTGTACAGCGCTCAGCGCCTTGCCGTGGATACTGAAATTCCTTTAGCAGTATTGGTAGACAGAGGAAGCGCCAGTGCTTCTGAAATTGTTGCCGGTTCCATTCAGGATTTAGATCGCGGGATCATTATTGGTCAGCGTAGCTTTGGCAAAGGTTTAGTGCAAAAGATTCGTCCCTTGAGCTATAATACTCAGCTTAAGGTTACTACTGCTAAGTACTATACCCCAAGCGGGCGTTGTATTCAAGCAATCAACTATGCGGACAAACATCCTGATGGCAGCGTAGCAAAAATACCTGATAGCCTTCAAACAGCATTCAAGACCCGCAATGGTCGCACTGTATATGATGGTGGAGGCATTGAGCCAGACTTCCCAGTCGAAGGAATCGAGTTGGCGACTATCACCAAGGAGCTGAGCCGTCAAGGACTGATATTTGATTTTACTACTGGTTTTGTCTCACAAAATCCAACAATCGTGAGCGCACGGGATTTTCAGATAGATGAAAAAATCTACAATGCTTTCAAAGAATATGTGCGTGAGCAAAACTTTGACTACGATACCGAAGCAGATCGCCAATTAGAGAAACTAATCTCTACCGTTAGTGAAGAATCATATGGTAATCTCCTTAATCAGGACCTAATCGCCTTCGATCAGAAACTAGATGGGATGAAAGACCGCGATTTGGACAAGCATCGTACTGAGATCACGATGCTCCTTAAACAAGAAATTGTACAGCGTTATTACTACCAAAGTGGTGCGATTGAAACGAGTTTTAAGGATGATGCGAATATTCTTAAAGCAGTAGAAGTGCTTGGTAATGAGCGCCTTTATCGCAAAACTTTGGGTCAGTAAGCCCGCAAATTGCGAACGATAAAATCTAAAGCAGTGAATTCTTTTCACTGCTTTTTTGGTTCAGACACCTCTAAAAGGTGATTCAACAAAAAGCCCTTAGTGTAAAGGAATTAGGACAAAAAAAGCTGGAAAATTAAAAAAATACGTATATTCGTTTAGCTATTCAGCCGTTCTACGGAACCACTAAATAGTTAGAAACATCAGTTTAATTGCTGATATTTCATGATGAAAGCAGGTGCCCCGCAGTCTCACTGTGGGGCGTTTTTTGTCATAACAATGCCCTCCTCTCTCGGTTAGTTTATCAATGGAATTAATTAGCACTGCTGTCAGGCAGCAAACTGAAACGCTCATCAACGAACTTTGTCAAGGACTGTATGAGCGAGAAGAACCGATGAAATTAGCACTTTTGAGTGCCATCGCCGGTGAAAGTATCTTCTTGCTTGGCCCTCCCGGAGTGGGCAAAAGTTTGATCGCAAGGCGACTCAAATATGCGTTCCGGGACGGAAGCTCCTTTGAATACCTCATGAGCCGATTTAGTACGCCTGATGAAATTTTTGGGCCAGTTTCCATCAAGAAGCTCAAAGAAGAAGATAAATACGAACGCCTGACAGATAAGTATTTGCCGGGAGCCAACATTGTATTTCTAGACGAAATCTGGAAATCTGGACCCGCGATCCAAAATGCGCTACTGACCATCCTCAACGAGAAGATCTATCGCAATGGGGAGCAAGAGGTGCTTGTCAATATTAAAGGCATCATTACTGCCTCTAACGAGTTGCCACCAGATAAAGAGAGCTTTCAACCCCTTTGGGACCGCTTTGTCCTTCGTTATCCGATGGGAGGCATCCGCAATCAGCAAAACTTCCTACGGATGATCACCGACACCCAAGATGTGTATGAGGATAGCGTTCAGCAAAGCTCGAAACTAAGTGTAGAGCAACTGGCAGGCTGGCATAAAGAAATTGATGAGGTAGAAGTGCCCGCTGAGGTACTCAATACCATACAGGTAGTAAGAGCTAAGTTAGAGGCGCATAATCAAAAACCAGCTCGAGAAATTGCCCCCTTCCGCATATACGATCGTCGCTGGAAAAAAATCATACGTTTGATACGTACCTCTGCCTTCCTCAACGGCCGGGATAAGGCCGATTTGATGGATTGCTTCCTAATGGTACACTGCCTTTGGAATGTACCTGAGCAATTAGAGCTATTGCAGGAGATCGTTGGTGAGACTGTCCGAAAGCACGGTTACTCTATCGCTATCAATCTGCAAATGCTGCGCAAAGAAATAGATGCCTTCGAAGCAGAGGTAGATACGGAGACTCGTATCAAAAGAGTATTGACCGAAGATCGACTCTTAGCGGTACAGGAAGAGTTTTATGCTTTTACTCAGCAGGAAAAACAAATCCATGGAGATATCGTGAAGATCGAGGATTTTAACCGGCTAGGCACGGAGGACTTCGAGGTAATCAATATCTATGACAAGGAGCAGAACCTTCGCCATCGCCTCAAAGCTCGTAAAAGCGTAAAGCCACATACATTGATTATCTCTTATAATTCACAAGAGATTCCGCTCGATTTAGAAACCACTCAAGTCGAGCGTACGGAAATCATTCCCAAGAAGCCGCATGAATTGGTGGCTGCACATTGGGACGAGCGCATGGCCAAATTGCAGAGCTATGTCCGCGAGCAGCAAGAGCGTCTAATCTCAGAGATGCCAGCAGAATTTGCCGGTATAAACAGTAATCTTTTTGTACCGGAGCATCTAGCCAAGCTTGTCATGGCGAATTTAGAAGAAGTCCGCGAGGCTTTGAATACAATGCAGCTTAGACTGGAAAAACTCCAATATGCCTATACATCCCTTTGAGCATGAGTAAAAGGATCGACAAAGTAGCCTGGATATACAT
>CAZHOC010000197.1:0-7814 GCA_964534295.1 uncultured Bacteroidia bacterium
CCAAATCGATAAATTTTAGTCTTGTCTGGCAAAATCCGGTTAAAGTTTTTAACTTTGGGTTATGCTTACAGAAACGCGTAACGACGAACTATATGCCGGCAAGCTCACTGAGATTGTCAAGATCTTAGAATCACAAGGTTTTGAAAAAATCCGCACGGATTTGCCGGATTATCCGGACCCTTCTCCCCTTGTTCGCCAAAGCGACGATCACGCGTATATCCCAGATATTACTGCGGTCAAAAATGGTGGCAAGTATTATGTCGAAGTAGCAAAGCGAACTTCTGATGAAGTTAAACTGGTTGGAAAGTGGAAGCTATTGGCCACTCTCGCTTCGATGAAGAAAGGTGAACTAAAAATCTTTGTGCCCAGAGGAGAGTTGAGTTTTACTCGTAGAGTACTCACCAAATACAATATTGAGGCGACAATGATCAAAATGTTCTAGTCCTCTTTCGCTCAAAAAAATAGAAGCATCTACGGATAGTAGATGCTTTTTTTTTATTTCCTTACATGATGTGGCTATATAGATCATTTTTCATACTTTTACTCAGACACAAATTTTGAAGATTGGACAATCACTTGAGAGAGATCACTATCTGCCCGATTGATTAGTCCTTTATGAAAGAGGTTTCAACACTCCTCAACCGACTATTGCTCATAAGTGTATCCTTAACATTATCCTTCCCTAAAATGCTTCTGGGGGCTGATACTGCTTTGGTGCGCTATCAGCAACTCCAGCTCAAAGACCCACTCAGCCTGCAATCTCATCTGATCAAATCGGTCGCCAAAGATGAGGACGGATATCTATGGTTGGTGACGGATGCTGGACTGCTGCGTTATGACCAACCTGCCTTCCGTTTATTCGAACAACCCAACCAATTAGAATACCCCAAAAGCATCATCCGCAACCAAAATGGCACATTTTGGATACTCGGTGATATGGGCTTGATGGAAATGAAACCCCAAGGGGATTCGCTTAGTCTCGAACTCCGAGTGCCGGGCGCCAGCAAAATGGAAGCGGGTAAGATTCATTACGGAAAAAACCTCTTTGAAGACTCCGAAGGAATCCTCTGGCTAGGAGGGATTCAAGATATCTACCGCTATCAATCCGATAGCTTATACGCCTATCCATTGGGCGGACGTTTTTGGACGGAAGATTTTGATCATGGTTTTGCCTTCACTGAAGATCAGAAAGGCCGAATTTGGGCCGCTAGTTATACTGGGCAGATTGGCTACTATGAGGCAGAAAGCGATTCTTGGATTTGGCTAGCCGAATTAGGCATCTCACAAGTAGTGGGATTTCGCTTTGATCCTCTCAATAATTGCTTCTGGCTAGGCGCAAATGAAGGCGTAATGCAGCTTTTTATTGATCAGAGAGGCTTTTATGATACCAGTGTTTGGGTTCAAAAAAATCATCCTGTCACTAGTTTGGCTTTGTTTCACAATCAGGTCTGGTGGTCTGATAACAATGGCAACGTTTTTATGCGCTCCTTGTCGGAGAACGTTCAACTCCAAGCAGGTGCTTTTCCCGGCCAAGAGGTGAGTGGGATTTTTGCTACCGATCCTTTCAATGTTTGGATCTCAACCGACAATGGGCTTGGACTCATCTATCCTAGGCAGATAATCCCTATTTCTAATCCTGCTATTGAGGCCCACCGCTATATCGAATCGGTCATCACTGTTGGCGAAACGATCTATTATTGTGATCGCTATAAACTCTATCGTCAACGAAAAAATAAGCCCACTGAAATCTTAATGGAGGACTCTGATTCCTACTTATTAGGGCTCGCTTATGCCGAGGGCAAGATTTGGCTTTTTAGTCGCCAAGGATTGAGGACTTGGGCCAATGGGCAATTTGAATGGGTGAATAAGGAGGTGGGCGACTTTTTTATGCCTGCCACCGATGCTGAGGGTAAAGTATGGGTTTGTCATATGGATAGACCGGGCGTATCACGCTTTGATGGAAAGCAAGTACGTCAACTTTACAATGCACCTGATGCCCCGGACTTATCGATGACGGTAGTGAGAAGGAGCCCTGCGGGAACGCTTTATTTTGGTGGCCAAGGGCCAGCCAATCTCTTGTATCGCTACGATCCCGTACAAGATAAATTGGTCAACCTGCTGGTCAATCAACCTTTACCGGAGGAAATCAAGGTACAGGACATCAGCATTGGTACAGACGAAACGATCTGGTTGGCGACTAATGTAGGACTTTACTCTTGGCAAGAGGGCAATAAAGTCTTGCAGCCGCATAGCATCAGTGCCAACAATCAGTATCCATCCATCATGGCTATCCGTTGGCAAAGTGAATCAAAAATTTGGCTGGCAATAGGAGCAGACTTGGTCTTATTTGATCCCTACAAAGAACAACAATACAACTTCAACCGCTGGAATGGCCTGCCAAATGCCGATATAGCCGCCCACAATCTCAGACTGTTGGATGATAGAATCTTGATTGGTACGCATAGAGGATTGTTTCAAATGGGAACTAGTTGGGAGGAGCGTTCGGCGAAGCCGGCCCCCATCTGGATACTCGACAATCAAAACCTCAATCGCCAGCAAGAAGGAGAGCTGACTCTCCCTATGTCCTTAAAAGCTCAGATCAGCCTCAAACCGGCGATGAAATCAGAGCATGGCCGAATGGTCGAATATAGGTATCGGATCCAAAGCCAATCTCCACATTGGAAATATATCAGGAGCGATAGGAGTATCAATTATACCGCAGTCAAAACAGGGGCTGATCAAATAGAGCTCCAAGCCCGGCGATATGGCCCTTTTAGGTGGAGCGAAAGCCAAATCCTGAAGATCGATGTGGGATTTCCCTGGTACCTAAATCCCGCTTTTTGGCTCATTGGTATTCTCTGTATGGCGTTTACGATTTTTGTTTCGCTGCGTATTAGAAGCAAGTTTTTTGAACGTAGAGAATCGGAGCTCAAAAGACTGGTCAATTCACAGACTCATGCCCTGCAAGAAGCCCTGGTACGGGAACGTAGAATCTCACAAGCTTTACAGCAAAGTGAAACGCGCTACCGCATGCTGTTTACCTCAGCGCGCGACGGTATCATGATTCTAAAGGACGATAAAGTGATAGATGCCAATGAGCAAGCCTGGCGTATGTTTGGCTACGATAAGGAATCATTTTTGGGTATTTCGCTGCGCGAACTCTACCCCGATATCCAACCAGATGGGCGATTGTCAGAGGAAAAGGCCTTGCGTCAGCTGGCGAGAAGTCGTTGGGATGCGCATTATGAGCATTGGAAGCAAAAACGGAAAGACGGTAGCCTTTTTGATGCTGAAATCAGCCTCAATCGGATGAAGGTAGACGATGAAACCTATACGCAGGTAATCTTCAGAAATATCACCGAACGCATAGAGGCGCGAGAAGAACAAGCGCAACAACTATTGGAGTTGAATCGAAAGAATAAGGAGCTCAAAAAGTATATCACTTCTAATGCTGAGCTTGAAAATTTTGCCTATGTCGTTTCGCATGACCTAAGACAGCCTTTAAGGTCTATCTCTAGCTTTGCCAATCTTTTACAGCGCCGCTATCTCGATCGTCTAGACGATGAAGGCAAGGAGTTTTTGGATTTCGTGGTGAGAGGAGCCAAAAGCATGAATGAGCTGATTTTGCATTTGCTTGACTTTAGCCGTATCACCCGTACAGAAGAACCCAAAACCTGGGTGCCTCTACCCAATTTGGTGAATGAAGTCTTAGAGCTATTGCAAAAACAGATCGTAGAGACGCGCACAGAGCTAGAATTGATAGAAGTTCCCCAAGTACAACTATTTGGCCACCGCACCCAACTCTTGCGGGTGATTCAAAATCTGCTTTCCAATGGCATTAAGTTTAGTCGAGAAGGCGAAAAGCCCAAGATCAAACTGCAAGCCTTTGTGGATGATAAAGAATTGGTCTTAAGGGTGAGCGACAACGGAATCGGCATTGATCCAGATAATTTCGAACGGATATTCTGGCTATTTCAACGTCTCAATAGTGTGGATGAATTTGATGGTACCGGAATAGGACTCTCGGTTTGTAAGAAGATTATTGAGCATCATTCTGGACAGATCAAGGTAATTTCTCAACTCAATGAAGGCGCCACTTTTGAAATTCGCCTGCCTCACTTTTCGGAGGCGAAGGAGCTACCACCGGCCGAAAACCTGCATCTTCCGGCCTCTTTGTCTTGGTTAGGGCAGGAGCAGTGATAAAAGTCATTCCTGTCTCTGACCCAAGTGATAGTGAGTAGGGCTAATTATTTCCAGTTTCACTAAAGGAAAACAAGCCATCACTCTTAAACTTGAAGATTATGACCGGAACACTTTCTCCCCAAGACATCAAAATTCTCCTCAAGAGCCATTATACTGGCCACATTGCTTGTGTGGATGAGTCTGGACCTTACGTAGTCCCCTTTACTTATTACTACGACGAGGACTCTCATAGTCTGATCAGTTATACGGCTGAAGGCCGCAAGGTAGATGCTTTGCGCAAAGACAGTAGAGTTGCCGTCAATGTTTCTGATATCAAAGCCCTCAATCGTTGGCAATCTGTGGTCATCGAAGGCGAATTTGAAGAGCTTACAGGCATGGAGTCCGTAGAAGCTATCAAGCTTCTGATTACTCGTCTTAAAGCGCAAATCAATGAGGCCGGCAACGAAAAGGTAGACGAAATTGCGGATATGTCTCCTGCCAATGAAGCCGCCAATAAGGTGGTGTATAGGATCGCCATCAAAGAAGTCAACGGTCGATTTGAAAAGCCCGCGGAGGAAAATGCGATGATTGCTTAGCCTTCGCCATGAGTATTCAATCTTGGATGTTATCTTGAAGTCTTAAAACTACTTCGAGATGCTCAATACTCCTTTCCGATTAGCATGTGGTGCTGAAATTGCCAATCGCCTGGTAAAGGCGGCTACAACCGAACGTTTGACGGGTTCGGACCACTTTCCCAATGAGCCTTTGGTACACCTTTATAGCCGCTGGGCGGAAACGAAAGCAGGCATTCTGATTACCGGCAATTTTCAGATCCATCCCAAGCATTTGGAGTCAGGCGGCAATGTTGTCGCTGACAATGATGAAGTAATGCCAGGGCTTCAGCGGATGGCGCGAGCCGGCAGAAGGCATGGCAATCATATTTGGGCTCAAATCAGCCATGCAGGCCGACAAACGATGCGTTTTGTCAATAGTAAGCCGCATTCAGCCTCTAATGTGCAGCTCAAAAAGTTGGGTCTTTTTGCTAAGCCACAGCCCATGACTGAGGCAGATATCGAGGGCGTAATATCGGGTTTTGTGCGGACTGCAGGCTATGTAAAACGAGCTGGCTTTACGGGGCTACAGATACACGCTGCTCATGGTTATTTGCTCAGTCAGTTTCTGTCTCCGATCACCAATATCAGGCAGGACCGCTGGGGCGGAACGGTAGAAAACCGAGCAAGGCTTTTGATAGAAGTAGTGCGAGCTGTCCGCAAGGAAGTAGGCCCAGCGTTTCCGATCTCGGTAAAACTCAATTCGGCGGACTTTCAGAGAGGCGGTTTTAGCGAAGATGATTCTTTTGCTGTAGTCAAGATGCTCGAAAATGAAGGCATTGATTTGCTCGAAATTTCAGGCGGGACCTACGAAAAGCTCGCTTTTTTTCTCCTCAATAACGAAAAAGATGCCGCTAGGCTAAGTACGAGTACAGAGCGGAGAGAGGCTTATTTTATCGGCTTCGCCGAACGCATTCGCTCGACCACTAGTCTGCCTTTGATGGTGACAGGAGGCTTCCGGAGCCGAGCGTTCTGCGAAGCAGTACTCAATGAAGGCTCTCTCGATCTGATCGGTATGGCGCGCCCCTTTATCACCAATGACGAAGAGATCGAAGATTTTATCGCTGGTAAAATAGAGCGGCTAGAAGACCATGTGGTGCGGACTGGTATCAAGGCTTTTGACGATTCAGCGGAAGGGGGCTATTATGCTCGCCAAATTATCCGCTTGGCCCATGACAAAGAACCTGATAAGAAGCTCCGACCCCTTTGGAGTGCGACTTTTTTGCTCAAGCATGAGATCGGTAAAGCAATTAAGCGATAATCCCATTGAAAAAAGAGGTTGAGCGTTCCCCGAGGAGGGTAAAACACTCAACCGATCAACACACTTCCCTCAATGTGGCCCTAAAAACCTATAATTGGCTCAATTGATGGTCTTGCTATGAGCGCCAGTCTCATTTAACTTCTTTCTGTACTATACAATCGCTAAGTCTGCGTTTACCCCCCCCCTTGGGAATTTTGAATGATGAATTTCGAATGATGAATTTTGAAGGGGGATTGAGGGGGAGGAATAGATCTGATCAAAATAAACTATGCGTTCCGCGAAGCGGAAAAGGCAAGAAATAATACGATAAGGAAGAAAATTGGGCCCTGAGCTTGCAGCAGGCTAAGTCAAAAAAACCTCCTCCTCATTGGTAAAGGATTTGAATTCGAGGGGATTACCACTGAGATCAAAGACAAACATGGTATACTGCTCGCCGACCTGACCTTCATACCTTTTGTAGGGCTTGATGACGAACTCTATCTCTGCTTTTTCGAGTCTTTGCTGGACCGCTTTAAATTGCTCTTGGCTCAGCAAGCAGCCAAAATGTGGGATCGGTACCTTGATACCATCTACTTTGCCGCAATAATCCAAGGCTGGAATGTCCTCGCTGATGTGGGCTGATAATTGATGGCCAAAAAAAATGAAATCAAGCCAAGTATCAGTTGAGCGTCCTTCTTCACAAGCAAGAATCTCGATATAAAAGCGTCGGGTGGAGGCAATATCCTTAACTTTAAAAGCGTAATGAAAGGCACTCATAGGGATGGCAGTTTGTCCGCCAAAGATAGCGATGAAAGGCTGCAAAGAACAAGGGTAAATCAAAGCGATTGAGCGTTCCCCGATGGAGGAGAAAAATGAAAAAAGGAAATGTAAATTGTGGCGAGAATACGCATAAAACTAGTATGGAACATAGTGCGGCTGTCAAACTGATTGAATACGAAGACTTAGAGACTCAGGGGCAGTCTCGCTGGGCGGATCTTGGTTGCGGACGAGGTACTTTTACCAAGGCTTTGGCAGATTTGCTAGGGGAGGGGAGTAGGATTTATGCTATTGATGAAAACAAAGCTGCTTTGAGGAGCCTGCCTCCGCTTTATAAAGGAGTTCATATTGAAGCTCTGGCTGCCAATTTTGTCCGTGATGATTGGCCTACCCAATTGGATGGGATTTTGATGGCGAACTCCTTACACTTTGTGGCTGATCAGGCGACTTTTTTGCGAAAACTAAAGCAACATCTTAAAGCTCAAGGACAATTGATTTTGGTTGAGTATGATACTGAGCGTAGTAATCCATGGGTTCCGTATCCCCATGATATCGCCACCTGGCGTGAGCTGTTTTTAGAAGCTGGATTTGCTTTTGCTAGTGAAATTGCCCGTCGACCCTCTGCATATGGGAGGGCTGAGATAGTCGGGCTTGCTACTAGCTTGCTTTAGTTTTTTGCCTCCCGATAGCTATCGGGAGCGCGGAACGCTTGACGCTAAAATTTTTGTTTGGAGAAAGGAGTGGAGTTTATGCTTAATGGTTCCGATGGCTTGATGTCTCTTTTGTGCAAGATGATGCCTTGCTGGCTTAGTGTTTTTAGTACGTCATTATTGTGATAGATATGTTTCCGTATTAAAAGCCGAATGCTTCTAGGATTGAACTTTACGATCGTCACCAGCCTGATGCTTTGTTTGGTATACATTATTTGTGTAAAAAACTTCTTGCCATGAACTAATGAAAATTACGCAAAATTTGGTCTGATGCTTGGTTAATATTGTGTTATG
>CAZHOC010000198.1:0-7805 GCA_964534295.1 uncultured Bacteroidia bacterium
ACCACATTATTGCTCATTTTGGCAAATGCCCAAACCAGCACCTTTGGCAGAAGTGCTGGCTGAGCGATCTGTATCTGGATTCGAAAATCTGCCAGAACCAAAGCCAGCAGACTGCACCTTTATTATCCCTGCTCCTGAGATTAACGATCTCCAGCAAGATACTTTTAAGCTTCCTAGACTTTCTTATCCCAAGGATTGGGTCATTCCAGAAATAGAAGAAGAGATTTCAGAGGATAATCATCAGTCAAATTTTCTCTTTATCTCCCCAAGCGAGCCTAAGCCCCTCAATCTTGACGAGATTAGAGAAACTATTTGTTATCCAGAAACTACGATATGCCCTGGCCCTTCAGGTGTCGTTGTCTTCCGAATTTTGGTCGACGAAAAAGGCATGCCTGCTGAGTATAAGGCACTCACTGGGCACCCTATCTTGGTCAAGGCAGTGGAGGAAAAGATTCCATTATTGCGATTTAAACCTGCTTCGGATGGCCAAAAGCCGATTGCTTCTTGGGTCAACATACCCTTTCATTACAAACTACTCAACTAATGAACCACCTAAATCAGTATTTCAAGCGCCACTTCGTGGAACGATCATTTGAACAGAAGCGGGCAAAAAAACCTCCTCATATCTGGGCACTTTTACTCGTCTTAGCTGGCCTAAGCAGTCTGGGCTGGATTAGCAATAATATGCCAATAGAAGCAGAGAGAACCAGGTACGACGGCCAGAATTTGCTGATGCCAGCCGATACTGATACGGTGAAAATCGTGATGCCCCCGCTTGATTTTGGGCAGGATTATGACAATTACATTTCGCACGATTGCGGTGGATATCATTATGCTTACCCCCCTAAAGGTGTATGGATACTCGATCCCTACATTCCAGAACCCATGAATCTGGAAAAGGTACTGGCCCAAGTAGCCTATCCTCAGGAACTCAAAGTCTGCGAGCATATCAGCCTGAAGATCCTGATCGATCGAGATGGACAATATATCCGGCATAAGGCCATCAAAGGAGATTCTGTGGTCATCGCTGCTCTTGAACCCTATTTTTTACAGCTTAAGTTTCTCCCTAATCCCCTCGGTTTTGATGTTTCGCCTCGCTGGGTGGAGTTGGAATTTCGTTTGCCGCTGCTAGCTCAGACTACTCTCCCAGCAGTTGATGAATTTGTCTATTGTGATTCCGAGCCTCAAATAATCAATTTCAAAGAGGCACTGACAAAGCATCCCTTCCCTTCGATTTTGAAAGATGCCGGTATTGATGGGGGTACCATGATTAGGGTCTTAGTAAGTGAAGAAGGGGACTATTTGGACCATCAAGTCCTTTCTTCGGTTCATCCAATCTTAGCTAAACACTGGTCCCAAGTAGTCAAGGAGCTTGTGTTCTCACCTGCTCAATACCAAGGTAAAAACATTGCTTTTTGGGTCGATGTTCCTTTCTACTACCACCTGTTTAACTAATGTCTATGGTTTTCTCAAGTAGCATTTATTGCAAAAAGCAAAGAGATAAGCGTTCCGCGAATAGCGATAGTAATGATAGCCGCTGCGCGGAACGCTCATCTCTAGCAAATACTTCTCACTTGCTCACGTTAGGCTTGCTGATGGGCGCTTTGCTGAGTCTTGGCTGGTATTCGGATAGTGGTTCAGATGGGGAAAAGTTGAGCACTAAAGGCCTTCACATCATCATGCAAGCCGACAGCGATACGCTTGCTTTAAGCATGCCTCCGATTGATTTTGATCTTTTGTTTCCCTACGAAGGAGAGGGAGATGTTCCGGAAATTATCTGTGAATGTCCTCCTTATTCAAGGACTTCTTGGATTACACCTCCTTACTGGCCCAAACCCTTGAATTATGCTGCAGTCAAGGCGCAGATCGTCTATCCTTCTATGCTGCAAGAGGCAGGGATTTATGATTGGGTCGTTTTTCAAGTGCTAGTCGACCCTGCCGGAAACTATCTCGCGCATGAAGCCAAAGAGGGACATTTGCTCGCCCTAGGCGAAATTGAAAAATACCTACCACAGCTAGAGTTTAGCCCCAATCCGATGAGTTTTAATGTCTCCCCGCTTTGGGTTACTGTCTCTTTTTACTTCAAACCTTCCTCAGACCTTAGCGAAACTCCCTAGCCATGTTTACCCTCATCCAAATACTGCTTTACGGTTGGCCGTCTCGAGAGGAGCGTTCCGCGGCCAGCGAAAACCAAGAAGTCCTCTTTGCCAATCGCAATAAGGCATATGGTGCTTACCAACTCCGCAATGCAGAGCCTTGGTATCTGATGGTAGCTATGGGTTTGGTGCTGGGAGTGGGAGGAACTTTGCTGTTGGCATATTTGTGGTGGGCGCCGGTGAAGCAGGCGGAGGCACCGCGAGGTCCTGGCCTAAAATTTACTACTTACACTATGATAAGTTTCCCTCCATCTCTTCCACCAGGTACGCCTTCGCCGAACGCTTATCCTCATCGTAAGGGAAAGGGGGAAGTCAAAATGCTAGATTTTCACTTTCAAGCTCCTAAACCGAGCCCGAAAGTCCCAGAGTATGGTTGGGGAATTGGGCATGCCCAAGGCGATGATTTTGATGGTTGGTCGCTGCCAGATTTGCCGGGAGAAGATGAAGAGGTACCGGAGGTGGTGCGGAGTTTGGAGGGTTTTGTGATACCTGATATTAGTTGTGGTTTTGTCTTTGCAGACGAAGATCCCCGGCCAATCAATCTAGCGGATATTAAATCGCAAATCCCGATCCTGCAAATGGATTATCCAACTAAGCCTTATCTGTTGTCTGTAAAAATCGATAAAAGGGGCGAGTACGTGACTCATAGATGGGTTACTGAGGTGCCGCCTTATATCAGCGAGCAGATTGATCCTTATTTGGTAGCGCTGCGCTATACGCCCAAGATTCAAGGGATGCGCCCCCGGTATGCTGAAATTTTGATTTCCATAGAGATTCCTGATTTGGTATTGGATTGGGTGAGGGCTATGCCCTAGGAGGATTGTTGGCACAAGGCATTGGCGATTTATCGCGTCGCAAAATTTTGCGACGTTACGGGTGCTTCCACCGGATAGGATTGAGTTGGATATATCTGCTGATTTGATGATAGGCCTTTTGGTCCCTGACGATATGATCATAATATTTTCTTTGCCAGGCGAAGGGAATTTCATGCTTGGTAGCGTATGATTTTACGCCTGCTTTATAGCCACGAATGACAGCCCCGAGGCTCTGTGATTGAGGCCCAAATTGATTTGGCTGCCATTCCAATCTTTCTTTTCGTCTAAAGCTCAAGAGCCCGTGTACGTGATTGGGCATTATGACAAATTCACCCAATGATATAAAGGGATATTTTTCCGGAATCCTTAACCAATATTGATAGGCAATTTTACCAATTTCAGTTGGCTGGAGGTATTCCCGTAACGGCGCAAAATTTTGCGCCGCGGTATCTACAAGGTTGGGATCAAATTGTCTCTTATTCCCAGCGATAATCCTACCAAAAAAATGCTCCTTTTGATAACTACAGATAGTTACAAAATACACCGCATTCTGGCGGTAATCCCAGCCATTTAACCTCGTGCTGGTACTGCGATACTTACCTTTTTGAAAATTCCCCATCCCCAAACCTAAGCAATCCCTCTCCAGCAGGCCAGAACTATTAAGTGAGCGGTAAAAAGTGTCGATTTTTTTATGGAATCGAGGAATAAATCTCTCTTATAAGCAAAAGCATGCTCAATGGGCTAGTGGCGCCACAGCTATTTATTGTACACAAAACATTAGTTCCATGAGTAAAAAAACATCAGTTATCTATGCTGATCTGACGGACATGGTGTTCGAGGATCGGGAGCGTAATTATGGGGCCTACGACCTTCGTCGGCGCTATCAACGTAATGTCCTGCTTGGACTAGGGATTACCAGTGCCTTGGTGATCGCTTTTGCCTTTTCGGGTACCTTATCTAGTGCGGCTGCGCCGAACGGTGATAATAACGAAATTGTGCATACCTTAACTAATGTAGAACTTCCTCCGCCCCCCGTTACTCCCCCAGTGGATGTGCCTCCTCCTCCGCCCCCACCACCGCCTGCTCCTAAGGTGAAGACGCTAGAGTTTTTGCCACCAGATCCAGTGCCAGAAGATGAGGCCGACAAGAAGGCGACCATGCATGCGGTGGATTCTCTAAAATTGATCAAGGTCTTTGGTACTTCCGATCAAGATGGAGAAGTATTGGACGATCTGCCTTTTGATTTTACTCCGGGTGATGGCGAAGTCGTGCCTGAATTTATCCAGGAGATTGTACCTGAGGCGGATAAGTTTGTGGTTGCAGACGAGGAACCCAAACCCATCAATATGGGGGAAATCAGCAAGGCCATTACCTATCCACAATTGATGCGTGATGCCGGCATAGAAGGAATGGTCGTGCTTCGCGTTTTGGTAGACAAATCCGGTGCTTATAAGGAGCATATTGTAGTCAATAGTCCTCACCCTAGGCTAAGCGAAGAAGTCGAATCTCACATCAGCAAGCTTAAGTTCACCCCTGCCATTCAAGGCAATCGTCCGATCTATTTTTGGGTAAATATTCCCTTCAATTTTCAGACGATCAACTAAGAAAGCGCCCATTCGCAAAACGAGAATATGCTAGATATAGCGTATTCTCGTTTTTTAAAATTAAACATTGTGCGTAGTTTTCAGCTCTTGAACATTCTTCATGAACGCACGTTCCCGAAAAGCGCTCGTTTTTTTATTCGCATCTAATATCATCTCTGGCTTTGCCCAAGGGATTACGATGCTTTCTATCCCCTGGTCAATGATTGCGTTGCCCGGAGGGCGCCTAATAAACCCCATTATGGTGTCAGTAGTGACGCTAGCCTCTTTGTTTTGGGGCCTTTATGCGGGTACACTTATCGATCGATACAATCGCAAACATGTCTTCCTCGTGATGAATGGGGTCGACTTTCTGATCCTCAGTTTGATCGCGCTGGTGGGTTGCTACTTTGGGGTGGGCTTCTTGCTGCTCGGTTTTACCTTCATGGTGACGATCTTCACCTACAACGTCCACTTTCCGAACTTATATGCCTTTGTGCAGGAGCTTTTTGACCCTAAGTATTACGCTCGGGTCAATAGCGCGATTGAGATACAAGGGCAGTTTACCAACTTCCTCGGGATGATGGTCGGAGGCCTACTACTTGATGGTACAGCGGGATTGAGTTGGTGGCCCGATGCTTTGCACTTTGAAGCCTGGAGCTTACCGCAAATCTTTTTGATGGATGGTTGTACTTATTTGGTAGCCTTCGCTTTGATCAGTCAAATTCCCTATGAAAGAAAGCGGAAAATTACCATCGATACGGGTACCCTGCGCCAGCGTCTAAGCCAAGGCTTTCAGTATCTACAGGAAAACAAACCGCTTTTTATCTTTGGCGTTAGCTCCCATGTGATCTTCTTTTCTTTGATGGTTTTGATTCAGGTCGTAGCACCTGTTTATGTCGCAGAGTATCTCTTCGAATCGGCGAGCGTCTTAGCTTTTTTTAAAGGCTTTTACGCCATTGGCGCGATTACTGCCGGCCTGCTTGGCCTGTCTATGTTTGTGCGTCGCAACAACCTGATTGGGGAGATTATTGTCCTCTTATCCTCCGCAGGTTTATTGTTTCTGGTGTTGAGTTTGACTCGCTCGGTAATGGTTACCTGGATCGCAGGCATCGTTTTGGGGGTCTGTAATGCCGGCGCTCGCATATTGCGAATCACTTATATTGTCCGGATTGTTCCCAATAGAGTGGTGGGTAGAGTAAACTCTATATTCGCCGTAATCAACGTTTTGATGCGGGTGATTTTTGCGGGCTTGATGGCCATCCCTTTTTTCTCGGACGAAGGCAATGGTGAGAATATCATCTACGGTATGGTGATCCTTTCGATGGTGATGTTGATTGCAGCGGGGCTGCTGATCTTCAATTTTGATCGTTTTAATCAAGAGGCGGCTGTGGGAGAATAAGCCGCTGATGACAATATGCGTTTTTCGGCTTTGCGTATTGGTTTATGGCTAAGCATACTCTTGGGAAATGGATTCGCATTTTGCCAACAGACGCAAATTGGTCTGGTTGCAAGTTTGGGGACGCATGAGCAAAAGTTAGGAATATTGGCCCATTGGAGTCCCTTGTATGGACAATTACAAGGACACGCTCGAGCGCAAATCAGTTATAATTTCCAACATTTAGGTAATCAAGGTCATGGCTGGGAGCTGCAGGCAGCCTTGGGATTAGCGTTCGCCTGGGGCGAAAAAGAAGAATATGAACTCCCTCCTTATCTGTTTCTCCTCAGCAATCAAACGCAGCGAACTTGGAGTGTGGGCTATGCTTATATGCTCTATTTGGATCAGCAAGCGACCTCTCAGTATAGTGGCATGCTAAGTGTGGGCTATGGGCCTTTTTTACTCCGTTTGGAGAACGATTTTCTTGCTTGGCGAGACTATGATCGATATCGGTCGGGAGCGACAAGTTTAGATTATTGGCGGGGCGATATGATGGTTAGCCTGCGGACGGTAATCTGGACAGGGGATCCTTACGACAAGAATAATCCAATTAGACAAAAAGAAGGTTTTCCCTCTAGAGCAGGTTATTTAGACCTTTTTGGAGTACCCTACGGCAATTGCTCGAGTGGTATTTTTAGTATTCGCGCTTTGCGAACGCTCCCTTTTGGGCAAACTGCCTTTATGGATTTGGGCCTAGATGCTGAGCAGATCCGCAACTTTTTCCAAAATCGCTTGGTGCATGACAATCCGCTGCTACCGATTAATTGGGGAGACTTTAAAAATCCTCATGTCCCAATGTTGGATGAGAAAGGGAATAGCTATTTGTATATGGAGGGGCAAAAAATTCGCAAACCCAAACTGTACTTTCAGGCGGGTTTGAACCAGGCTGCTTTGTATTGAAAACGAATAGATAAACGAGTTTAGTCAGAACGTAGAGCAAAAATCGTATTTGTGTTAATGCGCTGGAAACAATTAATTGTTGGGACGCAATATGCATTAAGGCTACTCTAACAGATGATTAAGGTCATTTAGGCTTTTGTTAAAATCAGTAATTTTGTCCCATGGTCAGAGTATTGTTTGTATGTCTAGGTAATATTTGTCGTTCGCCCATGGCGGAAGGCTTATTTCTACATTACATAAAGGAAGCGGGCCTGCAAGACAAAGTAAGGGTCGATAGTGCAGGTACAGGTGGCTGGCATGTAGGTGAGCGACCTGATGCTAGGATGCAGGCAACGGCAAAACGTCATAACATACATTTGCCTTCACGCGCACGAAAAACAAGAGTAGAAGACTTTGTAGAGTATGATTATATCTTAGCGATGGATGAGAGTAATCTTGACGACCTTAAGCGGCTGGCAGATAATAATGCTAACGCAAAAGCCCAATTATTTAAAATGCGCTACTTTGATAATGAGGCCCCCGATACGGACGTCCCAGACCCATATTGGGGAGGTGATCAAGGCTTTGAATATGTATATCAAATGCTTGATCGGTCCACCCAGAATTTACTTGCTCATATTCGAGCGGAAAAAGACATATAAAAAAGGCGCTACAAAAAAGTAGCGCCTTTTTTTATACTATTGATTAAATCGACCTAACGATATCCTTTCAATTTAGCGTAAGCTTCGGCACGAGTATCCTCAACACCACCGGCTTCTTCTAGTAAGGTTTGTACTCCAAACTGAAGGCGAGAGCTACCAGTAGCCGTTTCGTTTTGGCGGAGGCTGCTAAGCGTAGCTTCGTCTGCTTCGGCTGCTTCAGTAACACTCGTTACTTGCAGTACATATACGCCATTTTTACCTTCGATAGGACCGCT
>CAZHOC010000199.1:0-6468 GCA_964534295.1 uncultured Bacteroidia bacterium
TGGCACCGGAGTAAGCGTGGATAGCCAATATGTAGAGATATTGCCGCCACCTGCCCCCGCAGGGATTAATGCCAGTTTGCAAAATGGTCAAACTTGGTTGTTTGCACCGGATAGTCTGCAGAGCGGAGATAACTACCTTTGGGATTTTGGAGACGGACAGCAAAGTGTACAAGTTTCACCCTTGCATACATTTGCCTCAGGAGGTGAGTATACCGTCAGATTGATATTAGAAAATCAATGTGGAAAGGATACCTCAGAGATCATACTGGTAGTCGGAACTCTAAGTGTTGAAAATCCTCTGGAGGATTTAGATCTGCGAATTGCGCCTAATCCTGCAGAAGATCATTTTCACTTAATTGTATCAGGTGAGAGACCGAGTATGCTTTCCTTAACGCTATGGGATGCCAAGGGGAGGAGCGTTCGCGCAGCGGAACACCAACACTATGGCGCTCAAAGCCGGAGGGGTTTTGCAGTAGGGAATCTACCTGCAGGGCTGTATTTATTGCAAATTTCGCGAGATGGCGCCAGTGTTTACAGGCGAGTACTGATTTATTAAACTCAGGCTGTCAAAAAATCGTATCTTTGTGCAAATCACCGACATGATGAAAAAGTTTCTTTCTATCCTTTGTGCTCTATGTTTATTGGCCGCCTTTGGCTGTGATAATTCGAAACAAGTAGGACTCCGTAAGGGGAAAAACAAAACCCTCGAAACACAGGCAGACAGCATGGCTTACGCTATTGGGCAGGATATTGGTGAAGCTTACTCGAGACAAGGTATCGAGATTAATGCAGAAGCATTAGTCAATGGTTTGATTGCCGCAAGTAGCCAAAGCGAAGCTCTTTTAACTGCTGAAACCAAAACACAGCTTGTGAATGAGATGATGCAGGAGGTACGCAAAAAGCAAATGGCTCAGCAGCAGCAGACCAATACCAACAGTAATGCAGCAGTTCAAGTTGGTAAAGTTGCTCCAGATTTTACGCTAGATACTCCAGAGGGGAAAGCGGTAGCGCTGTCTGATCTCAGAGGTAATTATGTTTTGATTGACTTCTGGGCTAGTTGGTGTCGCCCATGCCGCATGGAAAACCCAAATGTAGTTCGCGTCTATAACAAATATCACGATAAAGGTTTCGAAATCTTAGGGGTCAGTCTTGACCGTACTAAGGCTGCTTGGTTACAAGCAATCGAAAAAGATGGCCTTACTTGGCAGCATGTTAGCGATTTGAAATTCTGGAATAGCGCTGCCGCTCAGCTATACGGCGTTCGTGGTATTCCCTACACTGTTTTGGTGGATCCGGAAGGAAAGATCATCGCTCAGAATTTGCGTGGCGCTAGCCTCGAAGCTAAGCTAGCGGAGTTATTAGGCAACTCATAATTCAAAAAGACTGCTTATCTCTGGATTATGGTTACTGGTGGGCTTTGAGTATCCTCACTCCAGTTGCCTGCCCTATCTTGTATACGTGCCGTAAATACTGCCTCCTCGGTTTCAGCCACGCTCATCAAAAATAATCGTGGGATATGAACCGCTAGGGTGCCTTTTATCCATACTGTACTCCCAATTGGAGCCAGTGGCTGTACATGATAATAGTCTGCTTCTGGCAATCTGCTGTCTTTAATAGATAGCGTACGTACCTCAGGAGATTCTTCTCCTAAGTCCCCTTCCGCGTCTTCGTATTCCAACCACAAAGTCAAAGTGTCTTCATTGGCATATACTGTATCTGGACTGATCTGTACAAATCTCAATACAGGATTTGAGTCCACAATCGGCTGGCGATTGCAGGCTGTTAATGCGAACACAACGGTAATTACAAGCAAGCCATATAGTAAAGGCTTAGTCATATATCTCAAACGCAAACATTTCCTTCATATAATCCGCGCTGCCATCGCCGGGAATTTCAATCAATTCGCTTTGACCAGCAAGTTGGATATAAACTCTAAAGTATCTATTATCTCCTAGGACAAGTGAGTCCAAGGGTATGGTGATATGATGATAATATTCTTCTAAACTCCCAGTAAAGCCATAATAGACGATTGGACTTGGGATGAGTTGTACTGCATCTCCACTTAAGTTTTGAAAGTCGTTTCTTTCTTCTGATAGACGTAGCTTAACTGAGCTAATTTGGTTCGCGGCTATGTTGTCCGAGGCGAGACTGAGGTATACCTCAAGTTTTTTCGTTCCCGGAGGGATTAACATCCTACCATTACCACCTTCCCGGCGGATTGGATCTCTGTGGTTAGGAATAATCCCTAATGCCCCTCTGACTGATGGAGGGAGAGTCTCCTGGCTTGGAGTATTTCCAAACATATCGGGTGCCCCAGCATCAATCCACTCTTTGATAGCCAGCATCAAGCTATCTTTGTTTTGTTCCCAATCACTGCCCGGTTCTACGACCAAGGGCATTAAACCGGATTGACCGTCAATATCCCTATTTAAGCGTTCCCAAAGTACTGAGTTTTCTGAGTGATATGGGTCTACCCGAAATTGAAAACTTCCCTGGGGATTGTTTTTGATGACCCTTTGGTAAACGAGAGTATTGTAAGTACTCTCTACCGTGCGGAAATCTGGTTCAAAAGTCCCATCATGACAGCCTGAGTTGGCGCAGGTGGGACTAAATACCCTTTGGTGTAAGGATACGATATGTGAGGCAGGCAATGTGCTTACCACCACGCTATCCTCTAAGGGGATTGGTATCGTATTACTTGTTTCAAAAGGGTTTGGAGGCATATCTGGGCTAACCATGCAGGCCCCAATCAACAGACTGAGGTATGCGGTGAATAGGATATATTTTTTCTTGGCGGTAATCATATGTAAAACAAGAGTAAGAAGGATTTTTTCTATTCAGGCAAAGGCAATTGTGTTTTAGATTCTATCAAACCATGATAATGAGGATGGGTGTACTAAGCCTTGCTGAGCTACTTCTGCTTTAACACCAAGTATATCTGCGATTGTTAGTACTATATCTGAAGTCTGGCCTACTGGATTGTTTTCCCCACCGATACTGAGATTTTGAGGTACATTTTTCCCAGCCATCATACCGAAGACTCTTTGACTATTTAAGTCGGAGTGGTCATAAGCAAACCAATTGTTTTCATCCCGAATGGGATTCGGTTTTTCGTTACGACCACATTCAGGCACTACCAACAAAATGGTTTCTTCGGCCATCTGAGGAAGATTTTGTTGGATATAATTCCATAAAAATCCTACTGCATGATCGGCGCGGTGCATATTCCCCAAGTACTCAGTGAAATTGCTATGACAAACGTCTGAGGCCTCTAGGTTTACGACCGTAAGGGCGGGTTGAAATCGGCGGATTACTTCCGCTGCATAGCCAATTGATTTGAGATCATTGTTATCCCTGACCGGAGGCATGAGGATCTCCTGAGTACGAGTACGTTCGTATAGATCTTCTAAGAAATCTCTTACTTCAATTTGCTCGGCTTTGGTGTTTTGTACCCCTCCTAGGGAACTAGAGACCTTCTCATACTGCAAATCAAGGAAGGTTTTGATCTGCTGGATAGGCGCAAGTTCTTGTTCAGGGTGGTAAGTTCTGCCGTCGGCAAAATGCTCATATCCTTTTGAACTGAAGGTTACCGAAGGGGCTAAAAAATTGGCGGCATAGGCTTCACCATAATCAGGGTGGAGACTATGATGTAAGAGCGGAATAGAGTTGCCAATACCGCTACCAATGAACCAAGTATCAGTGGCCGAAAGGCCCGCGTGACGTCTCAGGTATTCAAATACCGTAGGATTGAGCGGCCGCTGCTTTAAACCTTGAGTAGCTTGGTCGGTGCCTTGCAGGCAAACGTTCAATCCGCCATAATGCCCTACATTAGAGGCATTGACTTCTCGAAATAAGGTGCCTTGCTTTTGAAGAGTTGTGCCTAATATCCTATCAATGGGAATCTCCCCGGCTCTACTTCCATTTTGCCCATAGACAATCTTATCCTCTGGCGGCTCCCCTTCTAAGAGATTGTATAAAATATTTCCTGGCAGTGCTTCATTTTGACTCCCTTCCAGGTAACGCTGTAATACGGATTCTTGCTGCCTGATACCTCCGGCAAATAGTATTAGTACAACATGATTAGCCTTCCGCGAATTGGTTTTCGCAAAGACCCTCCCAGAAGGCAATATGTAGGGCATCGAAAGCACTCCGGCTACCGCTGCACTACTTTTGATAAATTGTCGTCTGTTCATCATCTATTGTTTTTTCCATGGTGTGTGATTGAATCTTTTTGACTGTGTGCTTTGCTTAGTAAAACTGATACTCTTCTGATAAGGTGAAGGAGAGGTAGATCATATCTGGCGTCAATTGAGGATTTTTTATCAATATGTTTTTTAGATATGTGCGTTCAGCCATGCTGGGCTCCCTAACCAAAAAGCGGCGGTAGGTCTCTTCCACGAACTTATCTAGATCGGCGCGCATCTCTTCATTGGTAGGCATGCTGATCTCTGGGTCGACAAGTAGACGTGAGATAAGCATTTGACGACCCAAATCTTTATCTCCGAAAGAGGCTAAAACTTCACGCATATCAGCCAGTTTATTACCTGATACAGATTCCTGATATAGGTTTGTATACAGCGTAGCCAAAAACTGATCCTCTGATTTTTGTCTTGACTTATGATCATTTGAAGCCAGTACATCTAGGGTATTGACCTCATATAAGTATTGCTTGTCTGGCCTACATGCAGCAATAAACAGTAGGCCGAGCAAAAGCATCCATTTAGAAGCGTGCATATTCATCGGTCATCATGATTATTCGTTGCAATCTTTCATAATCTTGGTCTGCGTAGAAGTCTTGAATCAATTCAAGCATCTCTTCCGAATCTGGTTGTCGAGCCAACAGGCTCAGAAAAGTTGATCTGATCATTGCCTCGGCAAACTCCCTAGAGTGGGTCAAGGCTTGGGTATATTCCACTTTGTTTTTACAAGCTTCGTTCAGCACCAAGCCAGGCAGATTGTATTCTATCACATCAAATGCATCCTTGTATTCTCCATTTGTCGGAAATCGACCCAATAAATCCTCAAATGAAGCATAGATGAAGTTGTAGCTTCCCTTATTGATATCATCATAGATAAAGTTTTGAATCATGCGTCCATATGCTTCTCTATGATCAATTTCCCGCTCTTTGAGTAGGTAAGGCACCTCCAGTATAGCCTCCAATCTTAGCTCCTCCTCGATTGCGTAAGCAATGCCTGCCGCATCTCCTTTCAAAGAGTCTTCATAAGCCTTCTCAATAAATCGTTCAATGCGATAGGCTATATAGGCTTCACTTGCTCCTTCAATAATTTGTTCTTTGGCCAATTCATATTGTCTTCTTGCATACGCATGTCGGTAGCTACTATCTCCTTCTACAAAATTGAGATTGGTCTGCAGGTTTCGAATCAAACTATCTCGTGCTGCC
Source organism: uncultured Bacteroidia bacterium (assembly GCA_964534295.1). GTDB lineage: Bacteria > Bacteroidota > Bacteroidia > J057 > J057 > JBCAWW01. Next base: position 5,403 of record CAZHOC010000199.1, read on the forward strand.
ATAGAAAGATTTTCCCTTCTTAGATCCGCTAAGGCAAGTATCCTTTCTTCTGCCAAAGGCTCTCTTCCGATGAGGTCGATAAACAGCCGATTGACATAGTTTTCAATCGCAATGATGGGGACTGCTGAATAGACAGGAGGGTCATTATCAGGGATAATGATTACCTGATCCCTATTACATGCAAAAAGTATGGGAATAAGGAACAATATTTTTATTGAATTTCTGTTCAATATATTTTTCACTTTTTCATCATTTCCTAAAAATGGGAATAAATGCAGTCAGTCGTAAATGAATATTACGGCAGATATAACAGGGTCTAAAGAAGATTATGTATCTTTGAAGGGGTCTGGGACAGGCCTTATTACAAGCGCATTTCTTACACTACTATGTTTATTGAAGTCAATTCTGCCAATCGGAAGACAGGTTGGATAGAGGTTGTTTGTGGCAGTATGTTTTCGGGTAAGACCGAAGAGCTAATTAGACGCCTAAGGCGCGCTGAGATTGCCAATCAGCGGATAAAAATCTTTAAACCCGGAGTTGATACTCGCTATAGCGCAAAAGAAATTGTCTCTCATAATCGCAATGCGATTCCTTCTATCGCCGTAGATGAGGCAAAACAAATTCTACTAATGGCTGATGGCGCTGATGTGATCGGGATCGATGAGGCGCAATTCTTTGATGAGGGGATCGTAAATGTGGCCCGAGAGCTTGCTAATCAAGGCTTTCGTGTAGTAGTGGCAGGCTTGGATATGGACTTTCGAGGTTTGCCTTTTGGCCCCATGCCAGCTTTGATGGCAATGGCTGAGTTTGTGACCAAAGTGCATGCAATTTGCCAGCAGTGTGGGAGTCTCGCAAACTTTTCTTACCGTAAAAAAAGGGACGACAACGAAATTCTTTTGGGCGAAAAAGACGCCTATGAACCTCGTTGTCGTAAATGTTATTATCTCGAAGAGACAGTCTCCGAATAAATAATTTCTTCCTTTATAGGGCGATTACTGGAATCGTACTCAGCAGCTTGATATTGCTTACATCAGTGTAGTCATATTGGTAAAAGCCATCCTTGCCA
>CAZHOC010000199.1:6508-7772 GCA_964534295.1 uncultured Bacteroidia bacterium
ATAAGCATTGATATCTGGAAAATGCGCCAGCTGATTTTGGTCAATCTTAGAGATGTCGCTTGCATCATAAACCTTCAAGCCTGACTCCCCATCACAGATAAATAGGATACTATTTCTGATTCCCAGACCGTAAGGGCCGTCCATCAAATAGGTGTGAAGGAGTTTGGGATTACGGACATTTTTGATGTCTAATACATCCAACTGATTGGTAAAACTACCGCAAAGATTACCGCCTCTCAGCGTTACATAAGCGATATCATTTTCCGCAACTACTGGATCACAACTTTGTACGTGCCCAAACTCACCTTCAAGCTTCGGGCTCTCAGGATTGTTGGTCGAAAAAATAAACATACCTGTCTGAGAACCGATCAAAAGATGGTCACCATAAGGGAAAATCGTCTCTATCCCCCAACCAATTTCTACGTCTTGGCGTTCGGCGGGAGCCGTCAAAGTAGAAATGTCAAACACCTTTAAGGCCTGACCAGTAACGGTATATAAATAATCCTCAAGGATGGTAAAACGGGCCATAGAACCACCTACGCCCGTGCTCGTTGCGCCACCTCCTGCACTTGTAGGGGCTGAGTTAAATTGAGAGTTAGAAGAGAAGGGAGCGGCTAAAGTGGAAGCGTCCTCTTGCACAAAGCCATTGCGTGGCGACCAATTGTTGATGCCGCGAGTGATACTCTCACAAGGAACTTCTTCTGTAACTTCTGCTTCTATCCAATCTATAGCTACGCCTAGCTCAACATCTGCATAAAGCCCATCATGCCACATGCCGTAGGGAAAAACATTGACCTCTCTCCCAACAATACTGGTGTTGCTAGGGTCTGTAATATCTATGGCAACTAAATCTGTATAAGAATCCGAATATAAAATATTGCCCTTCGCCGCTAGGTCGTGTGAACCCGGTAGGTTGATGAAGGCAATATTGGTGGGATTGTTGACGTCGCGGTTGTCAATTACGTGGATGCCTTTACTGACTTCATTGACGAAGATAAAGCCATCCTTATAGTAAAATTTACCTGGACGATTGAGATCGCGAGGAGCTTCGCTTTTGCCAGCAGCTCTTAGCTCTTCAAAAGTGAGGTAAACTGGTTCATAGGCAATGTAAGTTACCTGCTGCGCACAACGATCCTGCACACAGCCAGAAAGGCTCAACAAGATTGCGGCAAGGCAAATACTGAGAAAAGGTAAAGTAGATTTCATTGTCTGCAATGTATGATTTTCCTCTAGACGCAAGCTACATTTTTTTTTGCTGCATCTA
>CAZHOC010000200.1:0-7766 GCA_964534295.1 uncultured Bacteroidia bacterium
TTCTGGAGCGTTGGGGTTGGAGTTGATTTCTCCAAAGTCCTGGGTACAGGCTTGCATGAGTAGCAATGCCAACAGGAATAATGATGATTTATACAAGCTTTTCATTGCGTACTTAATTAGAATTTGAAGCTTAGGTTAACGCCAAGGCTGCGAGTCGTAGGAGTCGCCATATCCTCAACACCTGGTACGATGGTACCACCATTGAAAGAGAAGGTTTCTGGATCGAAGTGAGGATTTTCGGTCCAGAGAAGCAGGTTACGACCTACGAGAGAGAGTCTCAAGTCTTTGATGCCGATACGGTTGGTCATTGCTACAGGAAAATCGTAACCGATACGTACTTCACGTAGCTTGAGGTAGGTAGCATCGTAGATTCCTTGGGCTTCATTACCACGGTTGAAGGTCCACCAGTGGTAATCACGACCACTCAGGCGCTTGCGCTCATCGACTGGCAAAGAGTAATTGTCGATATAATTACCGTCCGCATCTTGGAAGACACCTTCTGGGGCTACCCCACCACCGTCAGCAATTGGGTCGCGCTCAGGATTGCCTTTGTCATTATTACCAACGGTTTCGATCATCATACCGGAAGTACCACCGATAAGAAGCGTGCGGGACATAACTTCACCACCGTAACGAAGGTCAAACAAGAAGCCTAAGTTGAAACCTTTGTAAGAAAAGCTATTGTATAGCCCTAGCATCCAATCAGGATTGTAGTTGCCTAAGTAGCGAAGGTTGTTATCACGTTCGTAGAACCCATTATCATTCATTAGGGGTTGACCACCTTCAGGAAGACGTCCAAGCTCATCTGGAAAGAGACGTTCCCCATCTTTGATCATCACAAAGCCAGTTCCGTACATATCGCCCATACGACCGCCTTCGCGCGCTTGGATGATCATATAGTTACTTGCGATGGTGTAATTGTCAATTCCGTCTACAAGTTCTATTACTTTGGAGCGCTGTAGCGACCAGTTGGCGTTGATGTCCCAGCGGAAACCTCCATCACGACGGATTGGGCTAGCGTTAAGTTGTACTTCTACGCCATTGCTATTGATTTTACCTGCGTTAACGATCTGGCTGCTAAACCCAGTGGATTGAGGGATATCCAGAGCGAAGATTTGGTCAAGGACATTGGTGTTGTAGTAAGCAATGTCGATGCCTAAGCGGTTGTCAAAGAAACGAGCATCAATACCTGCTTCGAAAGAGCGAGCACGCTCTGGTCTTAGGTTTGCGTTGGCCAGGGCATTGTTTTCTGTTACGCGCTGCGTTCCTCCCCACGGCTCCAGATAGTTGTATACATTGGTCAAACGATAAGGATCTGCATCACCCCCCACTTCTCCATAACCAGCTCTTAGCTTAAGGAATGTAATAGCTGTTGGCATGTCCGCCATTTCACTGATTACAGCGGAAAGGTTGGCAGCAGGGTAGAAGTATGAATTATTTCCAGTGCCATCAGGCAAAGTCAATGAACTAGACCAGTCATTGCGACCAGAAACATCTAAGAACAATGCATTTTTAAAGCTAAACTGAGCGGTCGCATACACAGAGTTAATACGACGCGAAGTATTGAACTGAGTTTGTGCTAGTGGAATACGCGCATTCTCGAAGTTGTAAACCTCAGGTACTGAAAGCTGATTAGCCGAAATACGGAGGTAGCGACGGTTCTGGTCCATGCGGTTGGCACCCACGGAAACTGAGTAACCAAAATCCCCGCTGTACAAATCTTGGTAAGTAAGGAGAAGATCGGTATTGGTTTCTTGAAAGTTGATCAAGTCCTCACGATACTGTCCAAATGGAAAGCGCTGGGTAGAGAAAGCGCGCTTACCGATCCGTACTTCGCTAAAGTAATCCGTTCCGGAACGGAGCTGCAAAGAAAGCTTATCGGTAAAGTCATAATTGACGGACATATTTCCGAAAAGACGATCCTTTTTGAGACCGTTGGTATTCTCAAACTGGGTGAAGTAAGGGTTATCGTGCCAGTTATAGTTGTAGTTATACTGTTGTACCCCCTCTAGGCCAGGCTGCCAATAATCACGTAGGCTGTTCATGTCGATTTGGCGGCCAAACCATACCCACAAATACATGACGTTTTCTGTGCCGTAACTATTGGTCGGACGGTTGTCAGAATCAGTGTCAACGTAATTGGCGTTGATACGGAAGGTAAGCTTTTCAATCGGCTTGAATGAAGTACTCAAGCTGATGTTGTTACGCTTAAGGTCTGTGTTGGGCAGAATTCCTTGATTCCATAGGTTGGTGAAAGATAGACGGAAGTCTCCATTATCGTTCCCACCGGCAATGGCTACATTATTGGTGGTCGTGATACCTGTTTCGAAGAAATTACGAATGTTGTCAGGAGAAGAGGTCCAAGGCGTAGCCTGGATTTCACCGCGATCGATGCTTGGATGACTATCACCGCCACGAAATCCACCGCTGGTAGGGGAGTCGTGCTGAGGGATATTTAAGCCCTGATCCAAACGAGGACCCCAACTTTCGTCAACCCCATCGTTTACCCCAGAACCAGAACCATCGACAAAAGAGAATTCACCATTTGCTCCTTGACCGTATTCATTTTGGTATTGAGGAATGCGAAGAGGATTCTCAAAAGAGGTGGTTGAGTTAACAGTAACACCGATGCCTTTTTGGCCACGGCCACTTTTGGTCGTAATCAATACTACGCCATTCAAAGCACGAGAGCCATAAAGAGCGGTTGCGTTGGCTCCTTTTAGTACGGTTACATTTTCGATATCATCTGGATTGATCTCAGAGGCAGCATTGCCATAATCAACTTCTAGGTTGCCTTCAGAACGAGTGCTAAAAACATCGTTTGAGATCGGCACACCGTCTACTACGAAGAGAGGCTGATTGTTGCCTGAGATAGAAGTCTCGCCACGGATTACCATGCGAGCTGAGCTACCTACACCGGAGGCGCCTTGGGTAATGTTCACCCCTGCCACGCGACCTGACATAGCATTGATAAAGTTGGGTTCACGTGCTTGGGTCATAGATGAACCTTCTAGCTCTTGGGCGGCGTAGCCGAGGGTCTTCTCATCTCGAGCAATACCCAAAGCAGTGATTACTACATCGTCTAGACTGGCTGCATCTGCCACCAACTGAAGCTAAGTCTACCATTAATCTCAATACGCTGAGTGGCAAAGCCAAAGTAGTTGACAATGATAGTAGTAGCTCCTTCCGGCAAGCTCAGAGAGTATTTACCAGTAGCATCGGAAATCGCTCCAACGGTACTACCAGCCACTACTACTCTAGCACCTTCGAGTGCTTCTTGGGTCTCTGCATCAGTAATGGTCCCACTCAAAGTCTGCGCTTGCATACTGAGTGCCCCAAAACTGATTAACAGCATCAGCAATCCTTTAAAAAGATTGGACTTTGTTAAATTTTTGATTGGCATATGAAGTAAATTGTAGTTATAGCATTCATCTGCAAGAAGCCAATCAGTGATAGTGTCAATGGAAAGCGATTACTAAATCTTGGTTAATTGGTGCTAAGGATTGATGAAAAATTGAATAAGCGTTTTAGCATCTTGAAATATTGCAGTAATATTAAACTTCTATCATATATCCCTGTCTAAGTTATAAGCCTGATTTGGGGTCATCTCTTGTAACACTACTAACATTTACTCCCTATGAAAAGCCTTTTGACTTTTTGCGGTCTGCTCCTTCTCTCTCTGAGTCTTTCCGCTCAAACGCTGACCTTTAGTGAGGATATAGCTGAGATCCTTTTTGATAATTGTACCTCTTGTCATCGACAAGGTGGGGTAGCACCCTTTGCCATTGAAACTTATCAAGATGCCTATCTCATGCGCAATAGCATCGCTTGGGCCACAAATACAGGGGTGATGCCACCTTATCCGGCTGATGTTAGCTACCAACATTATGCTGATGAACGGGTGCTAAGTCAAAGCGAGATTGATATGATCAATGATTGGGTCAATAATGGCGCGCCTCAGGGTGATCCAGCCCTGACCCCTGATTTGCCTATTTTTCCTGATGAAGGAACCTTGGCAAATCCTGATCTACAAGTAAGGATGCCTAGTTATATAAGTAGTGCAGATCAGTCTGATGATTATATCTGCTTTGTGGTCCCAAGCGGTCTTACACAAGGGAGAATCATCAAGGCGATAGAAGTCATACCGGGTAATCGAGAAATTGTCCACCATGCCTTGATATATATAGACAATAGTGGGTCTCTAAATCCAGGGCCTATTTTTAATTGCGGTAGCCCACCGCAGGGTAAATTGATCACAGGTTATACGCCAGGTGCAAATCCTACCATTTTTCCTGAGACCAATCCGCCAATGGGCATCACGATGAATGCTAATTCAAATGTGATTATCGCCATGCACTATCCTAGTGGTAGCGTGGGGCAGATGGATAGCACTGCTGTCAATTTTTATTTTTACCCTGCGGGAACGAACAATCATAGAGAAATTGAAGCGGAGCCAATCGTAAGTGATTGGAATTTTTGCGTGCCTGCTAATGATAGTTTGGTTATCAATAAATCGATTCCAGGGGTGTTGTTGCAGCAGGATTACTCCATCCTAAGTGTATTCCCTCATATGCACTTATTAGGCAAGAGTTGGGAAGTTTATTCGGTCTCACCGCTAGGGGATACCCTACCCATGATCCGTATTCCAGAATGGGATTTTGAGTGGCAGGGCTTCTACTTTTTCAAAAATGTACAGCGACTCCCTGCCTTTAGTACGCTTTATGCGAGGGCTGTGTATGACAATACCTCCAACAATCCTAACAACCCCAATAGCCCCCCACAAGATATATGTGCAGGTTTAAATACCTCTGACGAAATGTTTCTGGTATACTTTCACTTTTTACCGTACCAGGCTGGGGATGAGCTTATTACTCAAGGCGGGGTGGCTACAGCCTTAGAGCCCGAAAAACGACTCTCCGTCAAAGTTTGGCCTAATCCGATGCAAGATGTCTTACAGTTTAGTTTTGAACTAAGTCAGCCTTCGAGTATCCAATTATTGCTGTACAATGTTCAAGGCCAGCTAATCAAAAAGTTGGAAAATCCCCAAGCTGGGATTGGATCGCAAAAGATTCTATTGGAAAGTATGGATAAATATCCAGCTGGAATTTACCACTATCAGCTTGTTACGGATGAGGGAAATGCTGTAGGGAAAATACAAAAACATTGAAAATCTGAAAAAATGGTAAGGGTTTTGTCGTATTGCTTTTGACATCTGTTCGGGAATTTCAACCGATCAGGGGCCGTATATGTCGATTAGGCACTAAAGTATTGAATTAGGAGTGTCTTATCGTGATTTTTATACGTCCAAAAGGAGCAATACAGCAATATATGGTATTCCTCATCTTTACGAGATCTAATCTTTACCTAGGCATAAATGGTAGAATCACCGAACTACTTCCGTTCGGCGATAAAGCCTATTTGTCCTTGAAAAACTACCGCTTTCCAGATGATCTTGAAAATCTCTTTCAAGAGGTTAGGGTAGAGGTGGAAGCCTATTTTGATAGGACAGCTTTTGGCGTCCCTTCTAATCTTAATGTCCTGGCAGTTTATTCAGAAGCAATTGCTGAGGAAGTAAGGAGAGAGATCACAAACGAATTTGCTGAGTTTCTCCCCACGGGTTGGATTTGGGAAGCGGGGATTCAAGCTGAAACAGACCATTTAGACTCAGAGTCTTTTGATACTCAGCCTATCTCGATACGCAGAATGGTGAAAAAGATCAAGTCTGAGACCATTCACAGTAAAGATATCAGCTGGCAGTCAAATAATGGGGCAGAGATACAGGTATTGGTTCCTCAATCTGGATCTCCTTTGTTACCCGACCCAAAGCGTAGTCGAGTCCCTAAATTGCCAGATCTACCTAAACTGCCTTCCCTACCCAATCTTTCGGTATCGATTCCCAAGGCGCCAAAAATAAACCCGAAGATTCCCAAGCTGCCTTCTCGGCCCAAGCTGCCTAGTCTTCCCAGCATTAGCCTACCTAGTTTTAGTTTGCCTAGCATGCCCGAAGGGGTAGAGGTAGACTGGAGAAAGTATCGCATAATAATTCCAGGTATCGTGCTATTTGGCGTCGCGGGCTTTTTGATTTGGCCAGATGGAAGCTCTAATGGTAGTCGAGAAAGAAATACAAGCAGCAAGTTGCCTGTGGAACCGGTGGCAAATCATCAGACTAGCCCACCCCAAACTGCTGCCTTGAATGACACTACTGCTCAGTATGCAGAAAAACTGACTGCTGCTGAAATCGAAGACTTGGCTAATCGTTCGGCGAAGCCGGATAGTACCCAAATAGCCTCGGCCGAGCTTGCAACAAAAGCTCCAAGTCCAGATACTACTAAGTCAAATAATAGCTCAATAGATACTGATACCAATGCTAATCCAAGCATTGCTGAGTCAGAAAAAAAAGATACTACTGCGAAGCCGATAATAAAGCCTTCGCAAAATATAGCTGAGGCTGAAAGTGATAAACTAGAAGGATCCAAGCCCCAAGCTGAAAAATCTACAGAAACTAGTTCTTTAACCCTTGCCGATTATGCGCAAAACAGTCGCGAAGCCTATTTCTTAGGAGGCCAAGCCGGTGCTCTGAGTTATTTCGCCAAAAATATCCGCTACCCTAAACAGGCAAAACGGAAAAATATTAAAGGCGAAGTGATCGTAGGCTTCGAGGTGGATGTCGAAGGTCGAGTCGTAAGCCCTTATGTAATCAAAGGGATTGGATTTGGCTGCGATGAGGAGGCCATCAGATTGGTAGCAAATATGCCCAATTGGAATCCTGCTACCGTGATGCGCAAAAGAGTATCAAGTAAACACACTATTACTGTCCCTTTCAATTGACATACTGGAAAAAGGGCTTGGAAAGAGAAAGAACTATATGAAACATATTATTGAGACTTACCCAAAGTTGGTAGTGCTCATTTCAATGCTGACCCTCTGCTTGATTTCTAATTCATGTGTCCGTTTTCCTACCATGGTATATATGCAGGAGGACGCCATACCTGCAGAGGAGTTTGTAGTCCATCCAATCGAAGAGTACGCCAATGAGCCTCTTCGTGATTACCGCGTCAAAGCAAATGATAACTTGGTAATCAATGTCAGTAACTATGACGGAAACTCATACCAGCTGTTCAATGCCGAAACAGCTGGAAATAGTGCTTTATCAGGTGGTGGTAATTCGCCTACAGCCGCTATTTATCTAAATAGCTATACCATTAACAAAGAAGGCACCATCAATCTCCCCCTGATCGGAGAAATGTCCGTGGCCGGCAAAACCACGATGGAGATCAAAGCAGAGTTAGACAGTCTCCTGATCCCGCACTTAAAATTGGTTTCTTCCTCTGTTAAGCTAGCCAACTTTAGGGTGACGATTTTAGGTGAAGTAAATATTCCCGGCCAGCACTATATCTACAATGATTATGTCACGATTTACGAAGCCTTGGGTATAGCTGGTGATCTTACCGAATATGGTAATCGGCAACGTCTTAAAATCGTCAGAGAAACAGAGCAAGGGGTAAAAACAGCCTATCTCAATTTGACAAGTTCTGAGATTATGGCCTCCGAATACTACTACCTACAACCCAATGATATGATCTATGTGGAACCCGTAAAAGCCTGGGCTTTCCGCACCAATGCTAATACAGCCAGTATTGTGATCTCTGCTGTCTCGGTAGTGACCTTGATTGCAAACGTCATTGTAACGTCCCGACAGAATTAAAACCCGCCCTCACTAGAACAATATGAATAAGTTGGATAAGCAGGAAGTCTATTTGATTGAT
>CAZHOC010000201.1:0-7761 GCA_964534295.1 uncultured Bacteroidia bacterium
CATTATCTGCTTTATTATGGCACTCCTGACTACGATCCTAGTATCAAACTTCCTAAGCAGGCGACTATCGGCCGTTTGACGAGATATACCCTCGATCCGAGCAACAATTTCAAAACCGTCATTCCGGATAGTCGCCATGTGATTTTAGGCAAAACCATAGATGATGGATTCCCGATCATGCACAAATCACATGGATTGGGAGGATTGGTATTTGGCAAGGATGGCACTTTGCTCATTAGTTGTGGCGACGCGGCGGCCTATGATGGTCCCGACAATGGGGACGATGCATTTGGTTCTTTTGCCTTGCAAGGCCTAGCTGATGGCATATTGCAACCCTATGAAAATGTGGGTGCCTTTCGGGCCCAGATGATAGATTCTCACAATGGCAAAGTCTTAAGGATAGACCCGTTCAGCGGAGCTGGCATCCCCAGCAATCCCTACTATGACGCAGCCAATCCTGAATCCCCTCGCTCGCGTGTATGGGCCATGGGACTACGAAATCCTTATCGGATGAGTATACAACCGGGGACAGGAAATACCGATCCGGCGGCAGGCGATCCAGGCGTCTTATTTGTCTCGGATGTAGGCTGGAAGCGATGGGAAGAAATCAATGTCGTAGATGTTCCGGGGCTCAATTTTGGTTGGCCGCTTTTTGAAGGTATGTGGAGCGAGCCTTTTTATCGCGACGCGATTACCGACCATCCGCAAGCGCCCAATCCCCTTTCCGGCGGGGATTGTGAGCAAGAATATTACACTTTCCAAAATCTGCTCGTTCAGCCGACAGGCGAACTAAGCCCCAGCTTCCCTCATCCTTGCGATCCTAATGAACAAATTGGCGCCGACATGCCTCGTTTTGTGCATCGCTGGCCCTCACTAACTTGGCCCAACAATACCGGCAGCAAGCAAGGAATTGTGAGCTATCCAGACGAAGACGCTGCTGGTAATCCTGTTGTGATGCCTATCGATGATCCGGCCTCTCAGGTAGAGGGTGAGACCTTTAGAGGGACTTGTATCATTGGGGGGATGTTTTATGAAGGGGATGTCTTTCCTGAGCCTTTTCACGGGAGTTATTTGACGGCTGATTTTGCGGGCTTCTTCAAGTGGATTCACCTCAATGAGGAAAACAATATTGCCGGCATAGACAGCTTTCCCGGAGGGATCAAAAACATGAACCATCTGGCATACAATCCAGCCGATGAGTGTATTTATCATTTAAACTACTCTGACTTTCGAATCTATCGCATTTGCTACGGCGGCAATCCTGCGCCTAAGGCCATTATTACTGCAGATCGTTTCTATGGGGCCTCTCCCCTAACCGTACAGTTTGATGCAAACGAATCTTTCGACCCTCAGGATGAACCCTTGACTTATGAGTGGGACTTTGGCGATGGCAATCCGATCACGACTACTGCCGCAGACTTTACTTTTGAAGCCCCAAACAGCGAACCCTATTCCACTTGGGTGCATTTGACGGTAACGGATTCCGCTGGCAAAGCCAGCCAAGACTCAATCCTCATCTCTCTCAACAACAGTCCTCCGGTCGTAGAGATCAATAGCTTTCCCGATACTTTTGAATATAGCTTGAACGGGATCACCCTCTTGCCACTAGAAGCTCAGGTCAATGATCAGGAGCATGGGACGGAGCAATTACAATATGCTTGGAAAGCCTTTTTGCATCACAACACCCACTTCCACGCTGAGCCAACTGACAATGAAGTAAGTACTTGGGCCAGTATCAGTCCCGAGGGTTGTAATGAAGAAACTTATTACTATCGTATCCGCTTAGAGGTAACAGATGCAGCGGGGCTAGTGGGGGTAGACGAAAATATTATCTATCCCTATTGCGGAGATGCACTCACCGATTGGGGTGATCTAGCGGTGGAGCGTTTTGATACCAGTTTGAAACTGAGTTGGACGACCCAAAATGAATTGAGTGATTTAGGGTTTATCGTTCAGCGCAGCGAAGACCCGATCAACTTTCGTCCTATATCCGAACGCCTAAATGGGGGCCAAGCCACTTATAGCTACGAAGATAATGCGCCTATTTGGGGGCAAAACTATTACCGCATTGCTGCCGTCCGCGCCGATGGCTTTGAATATTTCAGTCAGACTCTAAAGGTGGCCTTCCCTCCACCGCCTGCTTTTGAAATTTTCCCTAATCCTACTAGTCGTCTGCTCAATGTGAAGATGCGACGCATTTATGGTAGTGGGGAGCTGATCCTTAGTGATATCAATGGCAAAGTTGTATTACATCAACAATGGGAGGCTGAAACCAATGATTTTGCCGATCAGATTTTGATCGAAGACCTTCCTCTGGGGCTATACTTTTATCAGCTGGACAATGGACAATCGCGTATTAGCGGTAAAATTTTCAAGACACTCTAAGATGCAAAAGCAAGTATTTAAGGCTTTCATTTTATTTTTCCTTCTAGGAACGCTCAGTCTTCAAGCCCAACCAGAGGGCTTTAGCGACCAACTCGTCAGCAACGGTTGGAATCAAGCAACGGGTCTGACTTTTGATGAAAACGGACGCATGTACGTTTGGGAAAAGCAAGGCTTGGTTTGGATCGTCGAAAACGGCGTCAAACTTCCCGATCCCTTGATCGACATTCGTGAAGAAATCACCAATTATAGTGATCACGGCCTCCTAGGCTTCGCCTTGCACCCCAACTTTCTCAACAACGGATATTTCTTCCTCCTATACCCCGTAGATCGCCATCATTTGCTTTACTATGGTACTCCTGATTACGATCCTACGGTAACGATTCGGGAACAAGCGATCATCGGTCGCGTAACTCGCTACACCGCTGATGTCAATAACGAACTCAATACCACCCTCGATAACAGTCGCAAAATCCTAATTGGAGAGACCATCGATACAGGCTTACCCCTCCTGCACAAATCACATGGCGTGGGCTCCCTAGTCTTTGGTAATGACGGGACGCTCATGATCAGCATCGGTGATGGGGCTTCTTATGCAGGTACCGATAATGGCGGCGATGCCGCGGGTTCTTTTGCGCCCCAAGGCTTAGCCGATGGCATTATTCGTCCGGAAGAAAATGTAGGAGCTTTTCGCTCTCAGATGATCAATAGCCATAACGGCAAAGTCCTCCGTATCGATCCAATTACGGGCGATGGAATTTCCAGTAATCCCTTTTTCGATGCAGCCAATCCGCGCTCTGCTCAATCACGGGTTTGGGCCATGGGTTTTCGCAATCCTTATCGCTTTGCGTGGATCACCGGTACCGGTAGCCACAATCCCGAAGATGGTGATCCTGGGACCTTTTTGGTTGGTGATGTAGGCTGGGCTTATTGGGAAGAGATCAATCGTATCGATCAGCCAGGTATGAACTTCGGTTGGCCGATTTATGAAGGGATGAAAAGCCGCTGGCAGTATTCTTCGCGCAAGACCCAAAACCAAGACATGCCCAACCCCCTTTATGATGGAGGTGCTTGCGATAGAGAGTTTTTCTACTTCCAGGAGCTGCTTTCTCAAGCCACTGAGAATAGCTTAGATCTCCCCAATCCCTGCTCCCCCACTCAGCAAATTGACCAAACACTTACCTTTGAACATGAACGGCCCATTTTGGCGTGGTCTAACTTCGAGTGGAACGATGAAGAGCAAGATACTTATGTGCCCGGCTATGACAGCGATGGCCATGCCATATTTTATAGCCTAGAAGATGCACAAAGCCCGGTCGAAGGCAGTTTCTTCAATGGCAATTGTGCCATCAGTGGGGCTTGGTACAATGGTACGAGCTATCCGGAAGAGTATCGCAACAGTTTCTATATCGCTGATTATACGGGATGGATCAAGCAGCTCAAATTTAGTCCTGAAGGCGATTTGGTGAGTGTTGATTCTTTTTCTCATGCTTCCCAGAACGTTGTGGTCCTCACACTTAACCCGGTAGATGAGTGCTTATACTACATTAGCTTTTCAGGCAACTCTCAGATCCGGCGAGTATGTTATGGAGGCAATCCTCCACCGACTGCCGTCATCGAAGCTTACAAAATCTATGGTCCTAGCCCGCTAACAGTCAATTTTAGCGCTGCACTCTCTTTCGATCCTGACGGCCAGCCCTTGACTTACCTCTGGGACTTTGGCGATGGTACCACCAGCACTGAGATTGACCCGAGTCATTTATTTACGGCGGCCTCAAACGCACCTACTCCTATCGAGATCAGCCTCACAGTAACAGATAGCGCTGGGGGAGTTCACACTGCCAAGCGTATTATCTCCCTCAACAATACCCCTCCATTGGTCAACATCACCAGTCTGGAAGACAGTAGCAATTATACCACCACGGGGATTAGCGAATTCCCGCTGGAGGCTGAGGTAAGCGATGCGGAGCATAGCAATGACGAATTGAGCTACGCCTGGCGCACCACCCTTCATCACAACTCTCACTTTCATGACGAACCGATAGATGAAGCCAGCAGCACTTCGACCTTTGTAGCGGGAGAAGGATGTCAGCCCACCGAGACCTTCTATTATGAAATCAAACTGACGGTTACGGATCCGGCGGGCCTATCTACGGTCGATACTCGTGAACTATTTCCCTACTGTGGGACTCCTATGGCCGAGTTTATGATGGTAGATGTGGATGCTTTTGACGAATACGTGCGCATCGAATGGCAAAGTTTCAATGAGTTGCCGGGCATTTTGTATGAGGTTGAGCGTTCGGCCGACGGCCTACACTTTAATAGTATCGGCCAAATCAGCGAAACCGGTCTAGGGGAATATGAACTTTTTGATCGCAGTCCTATCAATGGCGAAAACTTCTATCGCATCCTCGCGATTGATCCGGACGGTTATTTTGACTTTCCCAAAATCGTTACGACCCGCTTTCCTGGCCGAGCCGCAATTGAGCTGTATCCCAATCCCGTTTTAGACGAGATCAATCTCTACTTTCAAGAGATACAAGGCGATGCCCAGATCACGATTTTCAACCTACAAGGGCAGGTAGTAAGACAGCAATCCTGGACAGATGATCGTGAGGAGGTCATTAAGCGTTTATTTGTGCCCAATCTCGCGCCGGGAGTCTATCTGTATCGCGTGGTATCAGAGGAAGCTGTGAGTGAAGGGAAGTTTATTAAGCATCCTTAAACCCAGGAGCGAAACTAAGGTCATACTGTAAAGAAGGCGGCCAAGAATCTCCTATTATCAGGATGGTTTTCTTGCCCTTCTGTTGGTTTAATATGGAGACTGCTTTTTGGCAAAGTAGGGGGCAAAGTCGGCCAAAAGGAATTTCCCATAATAAAATCGGTTTATCACTCAAAAACGCTCGCACGATTGTTAGCAGCAATTCCTCATGTTGGTTCAACCGGATTCCCAATTCGCCTATCCGGGTATTGAGTTGTAACTGCTGTTCTGATGACAAGTGACTTTGTAGATGAGACAATAAGGCCGCTGCTTTAGCTCTTTTTTCCGCTTTTCGACTATAAGAAACTGCCTCAAATACATTGCGACCGAGTAAGGGAAAGCGCTCGGAAGCCAAACTAATCTTCCGTCTAAGACTCTTCTGTTCGAGTCTCTCTACTACTTGTCCATCCCAGCAAACAGCTCCTGACTGATAAGGATATAAGCCCAACAAAAGAGGAACCAACCAATGATCAGAACCGGTTTCCGTACTCAATAGACAAGTCGTTTGCTTACCACTTAAGTGGAGAGAAGATATCTCATACTCTAGCTCTGATTGCCCTCTTCTAAAACGCAAATCCTTAATGCGTAATTCTCCATTTCGAAATTGGTAACGCACCTTCTCTTCTGTTGTAGCAAAATCCAAGATATTATTGAGCTTTCGTAAAGAAATCAGCCCTAGTTCCCAATAAATCGGTACTCTTAGTAAGCGTCCCAACAAGGATCTTAAGGAAATTAACAATAGGAAAGTAATGAGGATATTTTCTCCTTCGGAGAACGCAGCATCTCGGCCAAGCAGAAAACTCGTCCAAATCATAAGCCCCAGCAATAGCAGAGAAACCGATAGGTTAGCAAGGCTAAAGATTAGGTGATATTGAACTGGGTATCGCATTTCACTAGGGAAATAGCGTTCTGATCGCGTGGCACAACGCTTGTTTTCGGGCACTTGCCGATTGAGCGCCTGAATGGTACTTAACGCTCTTAAGCGCTGGCTAACAAAGGCAAGCAAGCCTGATTGACGGTTTCTTTGTTCGATTGTTACTATACTCAAGGGCTTGCGGAGGACAATCAACAAGGATACACATAATACTATCACGCTCAATATGAAGAGGGCTAGCTCCGGGAGGAAGTAACACATAAATCCTATGGCACCAATTGCCATCGCTAAATCTCTAGCAAACCTTATGATACCATGAGTGAATAATTTTTTGAGGCTTTTCAGATCACCACTCCAGCGTAATAAAAATCGCCCAATCCCTTTTTCCTCGACTAAACTAAGAGGAGTTTTTAGCTGCGCATCGAAAAGGCGTTCTCGAAGAAATAGAGTTAAGCGTTCGCCGAGGCGACTCACCAACAAACGCTCTCCATACATACTAAGTCCTCTAAACAGTATAAGCGCTGCAAAAAAGTATAAGTAATGCTGTAAACGATCAGTCCAAACAGCAGGTAAAAAATCCAATACCTTGGCCCGAAAAGATTGATAGGGCAAAAGGAAGGAAAAGTATTTCCCTAAGCTTATGGGCAAAAGCAAAGCAAAAAAGCTGGCGATCCAGCCTAAGCCAAGGCTTAGGAGGATCGGCCAACGTTGAGCCCTAAAAAAGGGAAGGATATACACCCACTGGCTTTGCATTAGATTAGGCTGATTGTTTGTAAGAAAAGCTTCGGGCAGAGCGTGCATATTTAGTCTTGAACAAATCCACAATTTTTGCCGACTGAAGATCCCGCAGGGGCAATATTGGCATTGCCGTAAAACTTTGGATTTCTTCAATCATCAAAGGACTTGCTGTGACTGCACCGCTCATTGCAATGGGTTCAATATGCATTTTGCGTAAGTGCTGTAATCCGCCTAAGGCAGCAAGACTATCCCCACATGAAAATATTACGTGATCTATGGTATCCATAAATTCAGCGGAGAGGAGTAGGCCTGCTGTTTCTCTTTGCAAAATCCCGTCAGCAACTTCTATCAAAACATAGTCGGGCTGGATACTGGCTACCACTGAAAGCAGACTCTCATGCAATTGTAATAGCTCAGGGAGGTCCAAAGTAAATGTTGAAGGATAGCCAAATAGGGAGAAATCAATCGCCATATCTGCTCCACAAGCCCGAGCCAGATCAGCATCCTTTGAATAAATGGTCCCCGTAAGCTTTATATAAGCTACGCTATAGCCTGCGGCCCTTAAACCCTTGGCGGTAAAAGCGGCAGTGGTGGTTTTGCCGCTATCCATACTACTACCGATCGATAAAATCGTTTGGAAAGGGGAGAGCATCTGTTTACGCTTAAACTCCCTCGGACCCTTTTCATAATAACGCGTATTGATTACTCTCCCTTCTTGATTACAGGCATAGCCCACCAGTTTTAGATGAGTTGGCCCTATTTTTTCAAACTTACTGTGAGCAGAAGCCAGTTTCCCAACGGCTCCTCCTTGTCCGAGAATATGATATTCTGTAGTTGCTTGACTTGGTACGTATCCTTCAAATTGAGCCGTGGCATAACGAGGGCCAATGACCGCCATAATGTGATCACCGGGGTAAATGTATTGGAGACTCTTGTCTGCCATCTGTAGGCGAGAATGTTTACCGATACTCAATACTTCAAAGCAGGCAAGGTCTCCTAGCAAAGG
>CAZHOC010000202.1:0-4059 GCA_964534295.1 uncultured Bacteroidia bacterium
TAGTAACAAAAGGCTTATAGATTGACTTGTAGGGCGACGTTTGACTTGCGTCGCCCTCGTTTTTTAGATACTGGCCACGATTTCTTGGGCAAAAACCTCCATCTGAAACTGGGCTGCCTTCGATTTAGCAGCTTTCCCCATCTTTTCTCTTTTTGCTTCATCGCTATACAATAGCCAGATGCGATCGGCAATTTCTGAGACTTGTTTAGGGTCCATTTGATAGCCTTCTATGCCGGATTCTACCAATTCTACAGGAGCGCCTACTGGCGGTACAATCGCGGGTAAACCATAAGTCATCCCTTCGATGATCGTCATACCAAAGGTTTCTATCCAGCCATCTGGATGGGACAGATTGAGTAGTAGGTCCGCACTCGCATAATGAGGATGCATATCGGATTGCAAACCAAGTAGATTGACATTTTTGGGGATCGCATAATCGCCCAAGAATCGTTTGATTTCTTCTTCGGTTTGACTGATGATCAATTTAAACTTAAGGGCAGGCATTTTCTCCGCTAGTGCCAAATACTCAAAGATGCCCTTCTCCCTTTTGAGGGAACAAGCCATCATTACTTCAAACTCCTTCTGCTTCTGACGGCTTGACTGAGCGTTCGCTTGGGCGACAAACTCCTGAGAAAGCGCATTGTAGATCACCTGCTCATCTCGATCTTCGATTTGGTGGAAATTTTTCAAAAACTGAGAGACAAAGATGATTTTATCAGCGGTGGCTTTCATCACGCCTACCAAAAACCTGGTGAAGATTGCCGGTTGGAAGGCAGTTTCATGAACGTGATAGACAACTCTTTTGCCCATCAATTTTCCAGCAGCGGCTGCGCCGAACGGTAAGATCGTATTGGCATAGATGGTTACTGGTTTGCGCCAATATTTCAGTAGGCGAAAAAACAGTAGGATCTGCGCGGTAAAAAAGCGGACAAGTCTGATGTATTTGTTGGCGGACCAACGATAAGGATGACGAAAACGCTCCTTGACTTTCAGCTCGTCTAAAAAACCGGGACCATCACTGGTATAGAGATGCACTTCTCGGCCGGCCTCTTCTAGCGCTTTGAGTGCATGGGCTAAGACCTGGGGACTACCCGTAAAATTATTGAGTAAGTGAGCGGCAACGATAGTGCCCGATGACTGCGGCTTTGCCTCCAATTGCTGATAGATTTGATCTAGTTTTTCTCCTTTGGCTTCCCAATCAAAATGGTTTTTAACGCGTTGGCGAGCACCTTCCGAGAGCTTCCTGCGTAGGGTAAGGCTCTGGTCTAATCGATAAAGATGCTGACTCAGCTCCAAGATGGTTTGCTCATAATTGCTATAACTGGCCTTCAAACCACAGCTCTCATTGACAAATTCGCCGGGGCCACAGTTGTCAAGACAGATAACCGGCAAGCCGTAAGCCATAGCTTCTGGCACCACCATGCCAGCGCCTTCGTGAGATGGGAACAGCAAGACATCGCTACTCTGGTAGCGTTGCATAAGCTCTGCTTGGGGCATCCAATTGATAAAGTCCACCGCCGAATCTATACCTAGTTTTTGGCTGAGTTGTTTGAGTTGCCCCTCTAAGGGACCTTTCCCGACAAGACTTAGGCGAGTTTGGGCTTTGCGTTCCGCTGAAAGCGAACGCCAATACCGAGCAAAAGCCTTTAAAGTCAAATCAAAGCCTTTGAGCGGCACAAAACGTCCTACTGATAGAACCTCAAAGCGCTGTGGATCATTGGTCCTTGCAGCAGTATTACTATAAGCACCTACAGCAGGAAATATTTGCGTTTTTGAGAGATTTAAGTGAAGCTGCTCCCCTACACTACTATTGATCGGTAAGATGGCGGCTGAGCGTTCCTCGCAGAGGTGCAATGCCCGACTAAAACGCCAAAAAAACAGCTTAACTAACCACAAAAATCGATCTTTTAGATATGCCTTAGCCCCCCAGATCGGTAGAATATATTCTTTAGGTACTTTAGGATGATGCCCAATAGGCCCCCAAACCATGGGTTTGCCTAGACGGTGTAAATAACTAGGCGTCCAATCATTGTGAAAATTGAGGTTGTGGACCAGATCAAAACTGAGCCTTTGCCTTTTGATAAAATTGGGGATTGTACGTTGCCACAAATAGAAATAGGGTAATGCACCAAAACTACCTCGTTTCCAAAAACGGAGGTAGTATGGAAGGTCGTACCCAATAATATGCAGATTTGCGGCCTGCGGAATTTCGTTTTCCGCCAAATAGGCTTTTATGGGAGCAACGTTATTCTCTCTGGTAATCAATATCACCCTTCGCTTGCGGGCAATCTGGAGGACAAGGTTCCAGGCCGTACCATCTTCCGATCCTTTGAGCGGATGGATGGCATAGGCAGTAATGAGAACAGTTTTCATTTAGTTCATAGAAGTGGAAATCCCCAATTTTTTGAGCATTGCTTTATCTTTAATGGGTAGACTCCCATCGATTTTCTTTATCACTTTTGCAGGCACTCCAGCCACTACACTATTGGCTGGTACAGATTTATTGACCACTGCGCCTGCAGCGATCACACAATTATCACCAACCGAAACGCCATCGAGTATAGTCACTTTGGCTCCAATCCAACAATTTGATCCTACTTTGATCCCTTTACGACTTACCCCTTGATGACGAATCAACTTGTCAGGATCTTCAAAACGATGGTTTTCGGGATGGCAGGAAAAATATGCCCCAATGATACAATCACTCCCAATTTCCAATCCTCCTGCTCCACCTAGGTGGGCAAAGTCGCCCAAGCCTACGTTGTCGCCAATGGTAATGTGAGAACCTACATTATTGAAGGTCTGGGAAATGGCCAATCGACTGTATGCACCAATGTTGACATTGTCTCCAAGCGTCAATGGTTTCTTCCCAAGGGCACTCAAACTAGCTCCCTCATGAATTTGCACGAAGCGACCAAACTTCATATTGCTGGTATTGAAGAAACGGACATTTTTAGCCAAATACAGCGAGCGTGGCATCAAACCATAAAAGGCTAATTTGTAGCTACGCAAACGCCAACTCAACTTGGTAAAGGCCAATGACAAAAGCACCTTACTAGAAACCGCTGGGTCTAGGGCGAAGTCTGGGTTCTTACGTTTGGCAAATCGAGTGACTAAAGATCTTATCATAACAAGAGACTTAATGTGTAAAAGATTGGCGAATACGCGCGATTGTTACTATTTATTTATTGAACAACAATTTATTTTATTTAAACCGATAATTCGAACTATTATCTAATCAAATCATACATATAAAAAATCAAATTCATGATTTGGTAATAAAGGCCTTTTCGATTTTGGCCATCGTTTTTTCTAATTCAATATTTTGAATGGGAAGGTAAAGCTGACTAGGTGATTGAGATTGCAGCTTTTCAAATAGGGTGAGAAATGATTGCGTCAAACTGGTGATTTCACTTTCGGTCAATTCTTGTTTTCTCGCCAAAATCACCTTTGGATCAGCGTATAGGAGTATATTGAGCTGATGTTTGCGGATAATGCGATAGAAGGGCGCAGTAATCTTGGAGCCTAGATTGATATTGGCCCGACGACTATCGACGATATAATCAAAGTAATAACGATCATACAAAAGTAGCTTACCTCTGCGATTTACGGTCCAATGCACATATGCTTGGCCGAGTAAGTAATCCAGCAAATAATAGACAAAACGGATCATAGAACTTACACGACTTTTGTTGGTGCCCTGCCTTGGAAGCGTATCCGCCGCCCTTTTTTCGGCTCCTTCTTTGCCGTATTTGATGCTACTAAGGATGGGTAGGATCGAGGGTCTTTGTCTCAGGACCACTACTTCGTGACGATACTTTTCTGTCAGTAACTCCTTCGTTCTTTCTATAATCGTTGACTTGCCAGCACCGTCAACCCCACTAAAGGTGATAGTCGGCTGAGTCTGATTGAAACTATCAATCGCCACTTGGACATAGGTTTTCCAGCGGCGGATTCCTTTATTTTCTCGTCTTCGCCGAACGCTGCTCTCCATGGCATCACGATACCAATCACTAATAAAAAGGCTCGCCTCTTCTATATTCTCTAAGTCAAAATGAG
>CAZHOC010000202.1:4069-7687 GCA_964534295.1 uncultured Bacteroidia bacterium
AAGCAAAACCTTCTAAAACTCTAAGCTTTTCTTTCGCGCCTAAAGTCCCAAAGTAGGATTGATACTTCGCGGGTACGGGGCAATTGTTGAGCGTAAAAAAGGCGATCAAATAGCTAAAGGAATCTGCTGTGCTCAGCACCTTTATTCCCTCTTCATTAATTGAAGCCCGATTCAAGAGTTCGGCGCAGTCGAGAAAAATCAAATCTCGCCACCTCAACTTATATAGAAGATCAAGCTCCAGATACTCCTGATTAGAAAAATAAACCTGCACGTAACAGCCATTAAAGCGGGTAGAGAATTTTACCTTATCAATGCCCGGCCCTGTTTCGAGTAGTTTTTGCCATTGATTGAGCTCCTTTCGATCGATGATCAAATCAATGTCAGAGCTAGCGGGAATCTCACTAAGAGAATCATAGAAGTATTTTAACACTCCATAGCGCATCTCTTTTACCGAGCGAAAGAGCCATTGTAAAAAGGCTTGGCGATGCGTTGAGCTGGGTTTATAGGAAGGAGTTTTTACTTTCATTTTTGCAATCTTTTAAAGGCGCTTTCCCAACAATCAAGTAGCCACTGCACCTGCATATGGAGCTTAGGTTCGTCCATATAGATCCGCAGATAGTGGCTGTGTTCAACGGCGTTTGGTCCCCACACCTAGCTTACTACATATAATAGATAGCGGCGATATTGCTCTTCAAAATTGAGCTCATAGTGTTCTAGCAGCTCTTGCGTTCCCGGTAATCTTTGTGCTCGTAATAGTTCTTTTTCTATTTGTCTGGCTGATTGATGCCGTAATAGGACTCCTGTTTGAATCAGATAGTGAAATGCATCATAAAGAATAGGCATATCAGGTCGTGCCAATTCCCAATCATAGACATGAAGTGCGCGATCAGATTGGTACATATTCCAAGAGGTAAAGTCGCCATGGGCCCAAGCTACTTTGATGGTATCATTGGGGCTTATGCGCTGATACTCTTTCTCCAAGGCATTGGCAAGCGACATTATCTGCCTAGGATTAAGACTTTGATCTACAAAATCGAGCCTGCGGATGCGATCTAAGTTATGAGTGATCTCTTGGTAGTATTTTAAGCTGCCCAGCCTTGCTGAACGCTTAGTCGATGCGTATAACTCGCTTAGGGCCTTGATATGTCCTACTGCTAATCTATTTTCTTCTCTGCCATCCTTCGGACGAACGTTTGACAAGAGCACACTGGCCTGCCCTGGGATCTGACTTACTTCTGGGACTTTCAAATACTGAAAATCAAAGCCTTGGATTTGGTCGAGGATTTCTGCCTCATTAGAGACGTTTTCAAGAGACTGCTCTGTAAGCGGGACTTTGATAAAGTGGGTAGTTTGATTGCCACGATTGATCGCAACGATTCCCTTGCGATTTTCTCCCACGGTGCCAGTAAATATGGCGTAACCATCATGTTCGACTTGCCCGATAGCGGCAGCCAGACTGCTGTTTTCAAAATCACCTAGCCATAGTTTTCCGCTGAGTAATCGACCCTTTAAACCTGTTTTAAAGGCCAGGTGAGTACCCATCTTATACAGTCTTGCCTTCCAGTGGGCAGAGTTATAAAGGGCCAAATGGACTGGATATCGCTGGGCCGTAGGAAAAATCCAGCGGACGGTGCCATTGGGATTACAGATATAAGAAAATGACTGGCCTACGCTAGAATCTTCCCAATCTAGCTTCACCTCCTTGAGTTTGGCCTCAGGGCCCGGCTCCGCCAAGACTTTGCCTGGCGCTCCTTGCCATATATCTTTTATCAGACGAGTCTCTTTAGACTGTAACATAACGTTCATATATCCCTGCTTTTTGCTGGTAAAAAGGGCGATCATTGGTTTTGAGGACAAACATCATGACCAAAAACAGCCATAACATGATCCCATAATTGGCATCCCCAAAAATCCCAAACTCAGTAAAGGAGTTGACCAAAATCCCGAAGATCATGCCCATGAAAATATGCCGCAGATAAGGATCTCTTTCTCGCATAAAGCCCCGAAACGTAAAAAGCATCTGGCTGCCACATACCACTGCTCCGATCATACCGAGATTGAGCAATAGCTGCATGAAAGTATTGTGCGTCATGGCCCCGGGAAAGGCATGTATACTGGGAAAATTGGTGTTATAGTGAATCCGCATAAAGCCGAAGCCATAGAGCGGTCTATCCGTAAATCCGTAGGTAAGGAGGTCATCCCAAAAAGGCAGGCGGCCCGTCATACTCATTACCTCTCCCACATCTCCATCCTTCACAAAAATGGTAAAGAAGACCACTGGCGCCGCCACCGCTCCAATCACGATGGTTGGTACAATCAGTTTCGCACGACCTGAAATCATCACAAAGTAGAGGGTGGTCATAAAAAAGCTGATGAGCGAAGATCTACTCTGCGTCAATACCAGGGCCACCAAAATGATGATCCAGGCAATCACCTTCCAAGTCGATAGTCCCCTTCGCATCAAGTTTACATACAAACCTCCTGCTCCCACTACACAAAGCATCCCCAACTCATTAGGATTAATTACCCAACCGCCAAGGCGTTGTACTTCCCCTCCGTGTGTACCACGGAAAAAAGTATCTGGCACCGCCACCGCTCCTACCAAAAAGGAAGCGGCTACCCAGGCAATAGAGACCCAGAGGATATAGTCAAAAGGAATTTTCTTGCGGATGTGAGGCTGGTCATTAAAGGCCAGCAAAGCCTTCCAGTAGTAAAGCACAAAGAAGACACACTCCAAGTCCATGGCTATTTGCAGGCCTGACCAACCCGGATCGGAGGACCAAAGGAGAGAGGCAAATCCCACAAATAGATAAAGGAGATAAAAAAGGAAAGCGAGAATATTCTCCCACTTAAAGCGCGTTTGAACGCCATTTGCTACAATACTGCGCAACATGAGAAAACTAGTTCCCGTGAGCGCGGTTCGTAATCCTGTCTTAAAGATTCGAGTAATAGTGGGATTTTCTGACACCATAAAGTAGGTGTTGATCCGGAGGATCATCACAATAATGAACAGGACAAAAAGGGCCTGCCCACTTTTTTCTACTAGATGATGGGCTTTATTCATAGGCTTCGAGTACTCGTTCCGCGATGCGGTGCCAGTTAAACTCAGTCGCTACCAATTCTTTAGCATTTTGGCCAAGGGCTTTGATTTGCTGGGTTTCCCAAGCTTGCTCTACCTGATGCAAGGCATCTGTGATGGCCTCAACTGTATTGGGATCGGCTCTCCAGCCTGCTTGATGCTCGGCAAAAATGCCCGCGAGATTGGTTTCAGGACTTAGTATGCAGGGGAGGCCCAATCCGGCTGCTTCAAGGACCCCGGTAGGCATGCCCTCATTGCGAGAGGTGTGAACAAAAGCATCGCTATGGGCGAGCAAATTCAGTTTTTCGTTACCATACTGACTGCCCCAAAAGACGATTCTATCCTCTATTTCACGATCAGCAGCTTCATTTTTGAGCCACTCCCGGTCTTCACCATCCCCAATTATCCAAATATGACATTGCCCCCCTTCCTTGGCATGGGCTTGCAGGGCAGCAAAGAGTAAATCTAATCATTTGGTGCGCGCATCCAATCTCCAACAAAAACTCACAATCGGAGCCTTAGGGCGGTCAATAGGGGAC
>CAZHOC010000203.1:0-7679 GCA_964534295.1 uncultured Bacteroidia bacterium
CAAGCATCAACGCTGTGCGCGCAACGTTGAATTTATTACCCCCAAACGAGCGGTAATTGATGACCGGATTAGCAGAATTATTATTTACGTCTACAACAGGCGAAAAACTCACATTGATCCCCACAGCTTTAAGCTCAGCTGCCATAGACTCACCGACAAAGTAAAGGAGGGAATCGTTCCGCACCGCGCCCATGGTCATTTGAAAAGGATAGCGGCGCATCCCCTTAAGTCGCATGGCTGGTCCCCATTCCGCATCTTGCCCTATTAAAAGAGGGGTCTTTGCTGCTGCCTGATAACGAGTGATTAGCTCTCTTTGTCGCTCGGGCGTACCTTGCATAAAAATCAGCCCTCCCAAATGCTGCTGCCTGACCATGCGCTCGATATAGGCTTCATGAGCAGGCTCACGATTGGAAAAAGCCGCTAACATAAAAAGTTGCCCGATCTTTTCCTCCAAACTCATACTGCGCATTTTGCCTTCTACCCAAGCGTTGGAGTTGCTTGCTGCCTGGTCACCGCTTCGCGGAACGCCAGCAGCAGGCTGTTGGGCGATGCCCAAACGGATTACGCTAAAAGAAAAAACGGAGAGGAGGAGCAATCCTTTAAGCGAAAAAAAATTCATACAGGGGATCTTCTAGGACTTAGATTATGGCAAATCGCAATTTAGTACATAGACAATAGTATTCAGTATTGAGACTTAGAAAAAACGGACAGTATGGTTCAATGAGGCCTTATTTTTCTGTACTAAATACTTTTTACTTGCTACTCTGTACTTAAAATCTAAGCTAGGGCAAAAAGCAATGGGAGTCAAACTTTTTGCTACGAGTGGTCAAAATTCTCGTATGATTTAAAGGATCAACAGTTCTACGATTGCACACAAGCCAAATACTACTGAGGCAATACCATTAGTTGTGAAAAATGCTAGGTTGATTTTTGAGAGATCCGTAGGCTTTACGAGTGTATGCTGATAGATCAATAAAGCCAAAAATGCAGCCGCTCCTATCCAAAAAATCCAAGCTCCTCCGATCAGGTAGCCAAAGGTGAGGATCATGCTTGCAGTTATCACATGTAATAAGGTAGAAACGATCAGCGCATTCTTCTTACCGAGGAAGGCAGGAATGCTATTGAGCTTATGATCTTTGTCAAACTCTTCGTCTTGCAAGGCATAAATAATATCAAAGCCGCTGACCCAAGTCAGAACGGCTATCCCTAATATGATCGGTTCCCAAGCAAATTTTGCCGTTACTGCGATATAAGCTCCTACAGGAGCAAGTGCCAATCCTAGGCCTAAAACCATATGGCAGAGGGCTGTAAAACGCTTCGTTAGCGAGTAGCCTAAAATCACCAACAGGGCTACCGGTGAAAGAAAAAAACAAAGCGGATTGATAAACCAAGTAGTGCCGATAAAAAGTAAGGCATTGAGAATCACAAAAATGAGGGCATTTCTTGGGGTAATTACCCCAGCAGGAATCTCCCGGACCGCAGTGCGTTGGTTTGCCCCATCAATATCACGGTCGATATAACGATTGAAACCCATGGCTGCATTACGGGCAAATACCATACACAACAAAACCAGCAAGAATGACTGCCAATAAGGTTTGTCAGGACTCAAAGCTTCTACTTGCATCACTTCAAAGCCCCAAAACAGCCCTAAGAGGGCAAATGGCAGGGCAAAGATGGTATGCGAAAACTTGACCAATGATAAGTATTTCTTCATTTCTGAATTATTCTCAAACAATTAGCCTTCAAACTGATTTTTATATGAGTTGTTTGGGTTTTTTATATCAGACTTTTAATATATATTGATTTCATAATGAGTCAACCCTCTAATATTGCTCGTATACAAATCTGCAACAGCCATCGACCAAAGATCGCCGGGGGAGGTTGCTGCAATGATAAAGGAGCAAAGCAACTCTTAACTGAGTTTAAGGCATACATAAAGGAACACAACTTAGAGGGTCAAATTGAACTCATCGAGTCTGCTTGTTTGCGCAATTGCAAACAGGGTGTAAGCCTCAGAATCCTTTCTGACATGACCCTCTATGGCGAGGTAAAGATACAAGATATTGAGGAGATCGTACAGGAGCATATACTCAATCATCGCTTAGTCGAGCGATTGCAGGTAAAGCCAATTTCTATCCTAGATCAATTCTGATCATTGAGGCTTAATTGGTAACTTCACCATATGGCCAAACCCAAGAGACGTATCCGATTTAGACCCATCTTGGTGTCCATGCTATACTGGATGGCTGCCCTAACTTTATTTGGCTTCATTCGGCTATACGGACTTGACCAAGAAGGCCTGTATACCCTGACCCAACCTCAAATTCCCCTATTGATGATCATTGTCTTTCAAGGGGTCGGTATGGGCTTAGTTATCGGGGCCATTTATGGCTTACTTGATCAATTTTTGCGCTTAGATCAGTTGCGAGAGCTCACCTATGGTTGGATTGTTTTGATTCGGACGGGCATCCACCTCCTAGTAATCCCTATTCTGGTCTTTGTGGCGGTTTTTGTTTCCTTCTTTTTCTTTTTTGATGCCCCCCTTTCTGCGATTTGGCAGACTTTGAGCAAAGTTATCTTACAACCCACGGTCTTATTGGTTTTCATCTACACGGCCATCTTCAGTTTTATATATAATGCATTCCGCCAAATAGCCGAAATGTTTGGCCCCGGTTTGCTTCTCAAAATTATGCTAGGGCGCTATCATCAGCCGCAAGAGGAAGAAAGAGTTTTTATGTTTTTGGATTTACGCTCTTCTACTGAATATGGAGAGAAACTAGGTCATGTCCTTTACAGTCAGTTGCTGCAAGACTGCTTTGTTGATCTCACCGAAGCTGTTTCTGAGCATCAGGCAGAAATTTATCAGTATGTAGGCGACGAGGTCGTACTAACTTGGACCATGCAAGCGGGCTTAGAAAAAGCCAACTGCTTATGGGCCTATTATACGTTTATGGCATCCATTGAGAAGCGTTCTCGTTATTATTTCGACAAGTACGACATCATTCCTGCCTTTAAAGCAGGGGTAAACTTGGGTAAAGTAATGGTAGCAGAGGTGGGTATCATCAAAAAAGAAATCGCCTTTCATAGTGATGTCCTCAATACTGCCGCTCGGATTCAAGGCCAATGCAATGCGCTGGGCAAATCACTACTCGTTTCGCCGGAATTAGTCCGCGCCATAGAAGATTGGAATGGATTGAGCTTTGCTGAAGTGGGAAGCGTTAGCCTGAAAGGCAAAGCCAAAAAGATGCTGCTATACAGCGTAGAAAAGGCCGAAAAGCAAGCCTCAGAGCTAAGCGTTCCCCGCTAGGGAAAGCCACCGACCAACAACCCAAGTCGGATAAAAGCCGTAGCTTGTAATTGTAATTTCCCCAGATGGCGCTAAAAAAACGTCAGAAATGGTTACTCGGAGCCGCAATTGGTGTGGTATTGCTCCTTTTGCTCGGACAGCTTTTGGTCGATAGACTAGTGGTCCCTATGGTCGAACGTGCGGTCAGAGACTATGTCGAACGCCAAAGTCTGGGACTCTACAAAATCAATGACTTAGAGGCACATTGGGATCTTACTCGTCGCCAACTACGTATCGAGAATCTTAGTTTGGATCCCGACTCCGTCGAACTCCAGCGCCTAATCGATGAAGGCTTGGCTCCAAGGCGATGGTATAGCCTCCACGTCCCTAAGATCGAGTTGGACCTGTTTAATTTTCGAGAGGCTTTCTTTGCCAGACGAATCTTTTTGGGCGCAGCTCGTATCTATGAACCCCAAATTACCATTCGCAGTCGGGTCAAAACCAATGAAGTCCAACCCAATAAGCTATATGGTCAGAGCCTCTATCCGCTGATTCAGGAGTACTTGGATGCCTTATATATCCAAGAGGTCATGATCACCCAGGGTAATATCAGTTATAATGACCCTGAGCAGTTTTTGCAGCATGCTTTTCAAGTAAGGGGACTGAGCGTGGCCATTTCAGATTTCCGGGTGGATAGCGCTCACACTATTGCGATCCAGCAGCCATTTTATGCCAAGACACTTTCGCTTGAAGTTGATATTGATGACTATTCGTATGTCTTACCGGACAGTAGCTATCAGATTCAAGTGGGGAAACTTGGTTTCTCAACCCAAAACTCACAGATATATCTAGACAACCTTAGCCTCCACCCCAACTTTGCGCGCTACCAAAGGCTCAAAGCCCAAGGGGAGCAATTGCCTAATCAATTTGAAGTAAGACTCCCCCGCTTACAACTAAATGATCTTGACTTACCCAAGGCCCTCTTTCATCAAGAATTAGAAGCAGGAGCTCTTCGTCTCATTCAACCAGATGTATTTCAATTGGGGCCTCGTCAGGACGCTACCCAGTTCGACCTCGAGCAATTTAATGGAGACTGGCTCTATGGTTTGGTCAGGCCCCTATTCAATAAAGTCCAGATTGAAGGTATCAGCGTCGAAAGGGGCAATTTTAAGCGTTTGCGCCAATTAGGAGATAGCACGGCCGTTTTTGCGATGGAAGGGATCGGACTCTATCTCACCGATTTGTTAGTTGATAGTAGTCAGATAGGGCAATACGGGCGCTTGCGGGTAATCAAGGAAGTAGAGGCTAAAGCGGACGATTATCGCTTTACGATCAGGCAGGGGGACTACCGCTTAAAAGGGCATGACCTACGCTTCTCTACAGAGGCCAACATTTTTAGAGGGGGAGAAATCAACCTGCTTGTTAGTGATGCCGCGAGAGCACGTTACTTGGCTAAAGGCAACGACATCATTGGCTTCAACATACCGGGCGTTGCCATTGACGGGCTTGATCTCAGTGAGGCTTGGGACAGACGAGTGTTGGATGTAGATATGATTCGATTGGAAGGGCCAGAGATAAGATTGACCAATCCTCCAGAAATTCGCCAGGCTCAATTGGACTCATTAGATCAAACTGATCTTTATACCTTTATTGCCCCATTTTTGGATACGCTACGAATTAGAGATCTTCAGATTGAAGGAGGGAGTTTCTTTTTTAATTCCCGCCTTGCGAACGCCGCCAATAGCCTACAAGCTCCTGACTTTAGCCTGCAGGTGGATAACTTCTTACTAGGTCCCGGAGGCAAGGAAAAGCGTTTTTATGCGGATGACATCGCCTTAGACCTTAATATCGATCAGTATGCGCTCATGCTGCCAGATAGCAGCTATGCCTTGACGATTGAGCGCTTAGGGCTTTCTGTGGCAGATTCCGCTATTTTTGTTGATTCCCTGCGCTTAACGCCAGTCTTGGGGCCGCGTTCTGGGAAAGAAGACCCTACTCAAAATCAGCATACCGCAGATATTTTTGTACCGAGACTTTATCTCAACGGCTTTGATGTGTATCAGGCCTACTTCGAGGAACGCTTATTCATAGACAGCGTCGGGATCTCCCATCCTGAAATTATGCTCCGTTCCAAAATCAGGCAGGAACAAAACTTTCAGTTGCCCGACCTTGATAGTTTGGACCTATTCCCAATGATCCAACCCTACTTCAGGTCCTTAGCAATCGGGGCTTTGACTTTGGATTCGACTCATTTACAACGGATAGCATTTAAAGGCGATAGTGTCCAGAGTCTAGACTTTCCCAATCTGGAACTCAAAGCTGTGGGCTTAGCTTTGGATTCAACGAGTAAAATTGGACCAGACAACTTCCTCCTGACAGAAGAGTTAAGCGTTCGTCTGCAAGACTGGCAATACAAACTCCCGGATAGCATACACACCTTAAGCTTAGGAGAGATCAGCTACGATACCGAAGAGAAGGCCATCAAACTAGAAGAGATACAGCTGATCCCCAGGGATACCAGTATCGGCCAAACTTATTATGCTGCCAAAATGCCCAGCATGCTCATAGATGGGGTGGATGCTTATGAGCTTTACCAAGAAAAGGTCCTAGAAGTAGACCGTATTCAACTTAACCAGCCTTCGGTACAAATGACGCGTTTACCGGAGGTAGATAGAGAAAGCTTTGACTCCCTGGCCCAGGCAGACCTTTATGATCTCATCGGTCAACAATTGAATGCTTTGCGAGTAAAGCGGTTTTTGGTCATGGATGGGGATTATAGCTATCGGGATCAGTATAGCGAAGCAGGCGATGCCTTTGAGGCCGAAAATATTTTGGTGCTCATCTCTGATTTTGAAATCGACCCTCAATCGGCCAATGCCACTGACAAGCCTTTCTACGCCGACAATATAGAGGTAAGCATACAAGTACAGCCCTATGCCTTTTATGCTCCTGATAGCAGCTATTTGATACAATTTGAAGAGATCGGTTTGAGCACAGCTGATTCGAGTATCATTCTTGAAAACGTAGTTCTCAATCCTCAGATGGATCACCCGCGTATGCAAAAGGCGGCCAATGTGGTCGAATTGTTTTTGCCGAGGGTGAGCCTGAAGGGCCTAGATGCAAAAAGCATTTACTTTGACCGCAAGATGCAATTGTCCCGGTTGTTTGTAGAGCGACCTCGTATAAAATGGACGGTTCAATCTGAAGCACAGGGACAAAGTGGAAACTGGGATGTACAGCGGGCCTTAAAACCGATTTTGGATGAGTTGGAGATACAAAACTTCCAAATCAGTGATGGTACCCTTTATCAAAGCTTACCTCCTGGAGATAAAAGAGTGCCGCTTGATGTAGCAAAATTTGATGCCCTAGCCAAAGGCTTTAAGTTAGACTCGCTAGATTTGCTACGCCCCGATCGACAATTTTTCTCAGATAGACTGCAAGTAACGGTTGGCGAATTCTCGCGCCCAATTATGGACAGTCTTTATACACTGCGTTGGAAAAAAGCAGAGTATTTTTCTGCTAGCCGTCAGGTGATCCTCGACTCCATGGAGATGATCCCCAATTTCAACACCTATGACTACGTCATTAAATATGGCTACCGCAAAGGTTGGGTGCATACGCAAACTCATAGAGTGGAGATTGATTCTGTAGATCTATACGCCTGCCTTGAGCAAGGCGAGTTTCATATTCCGAAGGTTTTTGTCGGAGGGCTGGACATCTACACTCGGGTAGATAGGCGATTCCAGCCTTCGCCGCAGGCGAAACCAAGCCCACCTGAGCTATTTAGAAAGATGAAGGAAAGTCTAATCGTGGATAGCGTTTGGGTGATAGGCGGCATGATTCGCTATCAGGAGTATGCACCAAGTGGCAGGGAGGGAGAGCTCTATTTAGATGAATTGCATGGATTGGTAACAGGTTTGACCAACCGCCCCTCTCAACTGGCCAGTCCTAATATGACCATGCAAATCGACGCCAATCTTATGGGACAAGGCCTAATGGAGGCGCAAGTAGAGTATCCCTTGGCAGACTCCGCCAATGCCTTTACGGTCCGTGGGAGCGTGCAAGGGCTGGATTTAACTTCTCTTAATCCCTTGCTTGAACCTGCAGCAAATCTTAAAGTCAATCGAGGGCAAGCAAAGAAGCTAGAATTCAATATGCGGGGCAATGATCGCTATTGCCGGGGGAGAATGCGTTTTTGGTATGAAGATTTGAACGTTTCCCTCTTTGGGGAAAAGAAGAAGCAATTGCAGCCGACCCTGATTAGACGCTTCTGGGCTAGCTTTTTTGCCAATACGGTAGTTCGCTCACACAATCCGAAAAAAAGATTTTTAAGGATCGGAAGTATAGAATATGTACCAGAAGAAAACCGTAGTTTTGTCTCGAATTGGGTACA
>CAZHOC010000204.1:0-7669 GCA_964534295.1 uncultured Bacteroidia bacterium
CTTGAACATTTTGTAGCTCAGGATAAATAGCGCCAGTACGATGATGAATAAGGCCGTCATCAGGTCAGCATAGCTCACCCAAAACAATCGGCTACTATCTTTTTTCATAGGATTTTGTTCTGGGCTTAACCTGCGATGGTGTTGATGATATAAAGCGCTCCACTACTGATACCAAGGATAAAGGCAGCAATGCCAGTGTACATAAATATTTGTACGACGCCATTGCCTAATACCCCTGACTTTTGACTGTCCATTTCCTGCAATTTGGTCTGTAATTGGGTCACGGTTTCCGTCAGCATCTTACGAGACTTGACCTCTTGATCCATATTACTCACCAGACTATTGGCAAAGGATTGCTTTTCCGTACCATCGAGATTGGCGAGATACTGATCCATTTTGAGGAAGGCAGCCTGGGTGCCGTTGTCGAGGGCTTTTATATTTTCACTGACAGTGTTTTCGAGTTTAGCGTCAACAGTTTGGAGATTTTCACTCAGCTTGCGAGTAAATGCATCCGCTTTTTGCTGGTAAGTGGCAAAATATTGTGCCTGCTTTTCCATCACATCGCCATTGTTACGGAGGATAGTATTAAGGCCGTTGAGCTCTTGTCCGATAGAACGTACTTGCTTGAAGGCATCATTGAGCTCTCTGAACATGCGGAGAGTTTCACCCAAAGAATCATTCATTTGGGTTTGATACTGAGCAAAACCTGCCTGGAAGGCAGAAAGAGAATCTCTCAATCCCTTGACAGAGCCCTGTACTGGAGCCGCTTCAGGATGAAACACCTTAGTTCGCAAAAACTGGAAATAGTTTTCCATGCCTTCGTCTCGAGATTCGGCTTTAAGCTTCAAGGCATAATTGGAGCGAACCGTCAGCGCGAGGCCAATGGCAGAACCTATCATACCGACGATAACACCACCGATGAAGGACTGAATAGCATCATCGGTAACGCCATATCTTGCAATTTCGATCAAACCAATAATGACCCCGGTAAAGGTTGCTAACAAACCGATGTACAGCGGCAGAGGTAGATTGGTTTCAATCGCGCTTTCCATTGACTCTGACTTACGCTCGGCAATTTCTTGGAGACGTTCGCCTTGGGAAGCCCCCTTGTTGCGGGTCAAATAGGCGTTAGTCATTTGGACAATATCTCGAAACTCTGTGCTAAAGCTTCGTTTATCAGCAAGCTGAGGGACAGTACTGGTATCAGCGGCTTCAAGGTCGACAACGGTTTCTGCATTTACTTCCAATTGGCTGGATTGGGGAAAGAGATCTCCCAATTTTTTGATGGCACCAAGGTTACGGAAGAACACCCAAAACTGAATCACGATGATCAGTCCAACGATGATAATTTCGATCAAAAAAGTAAGTTCCATGGGGATAGGTTAGTGATACTACTAGAACTGTTGCAAAGACGGTTCCAGCGGGGAAAAGGTTCGCTGTGAGGCTTTAAAACGCGCCTAGCGCACCAAAATTGTATCATTTTGGGAAAGTGATTTCCGATTTGGGAATTAAGCGTTCCACGAAGTGGCAAGAAAAAGAAGCCCTAAACATGTAAAAAAGGGTGTTACATTTTGGGCAAAAAACGGAAGAATCCTTGTAGAAGTTTTACCAATATGAAATACCCACCATTAAGGTCCAACTCTAGCTACAATACGATATATGGGACGTTTTCGGACTACGTATATTTTATTTTTCCTCATCATATGGGGTCAAGCCTTTGCCCAGTCCTTTCGAGTACACACTTACAGCATGCAAGATAATCTGCCAAGTGAGCGGGTTAATGGAGTTTTTGAAGATGAAAAAGGCTTTCTATGGATTGCGACGCCTGCCGGCCTTTCTTTTTATGATGGTCTCGGATTCAAGGATGTAAAAGGAGAGATGGCCAATCGGGTGATTTTAGATATGAAAGTCCACCCTGATGGACGCTATTTTTTATTAAATGACTTAGGATTCTGCCAAATATTCCCAGGGATTGATTCTGCTGATATCAAATTACTATTGGGCGGCCATCAATATTTGCAGCGCGATAGCTTAAGTTTTACCCCTCAAAGCCTTTTCATTACTCAAGCAGGTGAGATTTGGATAATTGATCCTTTTAGTATCAATCGTTGGAGAAACGATAGCCTTGAGCGTTTTTATATGCCTCCTTCTACGCGGCCGTTCGATTCTAACCGAGCCAACTTTCAATTGGCAGAATGTAATGATAGACTGCTTGCCTTTTCAAGAACAGGGTACGGATTTGAGTATGACCGGAAACAAAACCGATTCTTTCCCCTATCAGAAACGCCTATTCTTCCTCGCCTTTCTACCGTCATTCCCTTAAATGATTCTACGCTTTTATCAGCTACTCACAGAGGGCTCTATAGATTTCGTTATTCTTCCGAGGCAGGTATTACAGACACTATCAACCTAAAGGCAGGCTTTTCTTGTAAAGATTTGGTAATTGATAAAAAGAAAAGGCTTTGGGCTTCTAATCTAGATGGAGGATTAGCTCAAGCACAAATAGAGGGAGAAGAAGTCGGAACATTTGAATTTATCCCAGAAACCAAGAGTTTGTCCATCATCAATCTTAGTCTTACCCCTTCGGGAACGCTCTGGCTAGGATCATACTCTGCCCTAGGTCAAATTGAAGAATCGGCAATAGAACCCTTGTTTCAAGAAACCAGTCCTCATTTTATTCATTGGATATCAGAAGATGAAAACGGAAATATCTATTACAGCGATTTTCGGCACTTTGCCAAAGTGATCGAGGAGAATGGGGAATTTAAGCCTGAAGTGATTTATGAAGAGAAAAACGGATACTGTGGTCCGATTTCGGCCCATTTTGGGGAAATCTGGGGCTTTAACTCTCGGGGTCAGTGGATCAGGAAGACCGCCGAAGGAGAAATCAAAACTCAATCATTAATCGATACCGATAGCTCATATATCCCGACCACTGTGTTCAGCAAATCAGGTATGTGGTTTCATCAAGTAAGCGAAAGCTATCCGCGTCTGATTAAAATGAATCGACAGGTAAAAACCTATACCGAAGCGCCGGGAATTAGTGCTTTGCAAATCACAGAGGGAGGAAAAATCTATTATGCCGGTGCGGTAGACTCAGCCTATCTATATCGATATGAGGCAAAGAATGACACTTTTATCAATGTCAGTCATCCCTTGGATTTGAATATCCCTTTCAAAGAAGTCCTAGACCTCACCTGTGTTGGCGAAGACACCGTTTACATTGTAAGTAAAAGTGGGCTTATCTGTTGGACCCCTGATACTGCTTTTAGAGTCAATCTGGGTCGATTTACGGATATGGAAGTCTACGCCATGGAGCAAGACAAAGAAGGTTATATCTGGATAGGAAACCACGCAGGTCTTATTCGATATAAAAATGGAGAAATGCAGGCCTATGATGTCTCTAATGGTTTGCCTGCTAACTTGATTGGGTATAAAACCCTCTTCTTTGATTCGAAAGACAGATTGTGGATTGGTACTTCCAAAGGCTTAGCGATCCTGCGGGATCCGTATTCACAAAAATTTAGTCCACGCCCAGAACTACTCTCTTTTAGAGTCAATGGAGAGCCCCTTTCTGCTGATTCTATCGTACAAAGTGGGGATATCGTTTCCCTAAAGTTCCGATCGCCTCAGTACCCTGCGGATGGCTTAAGGTATCAATATCGAATTAGCCAAAATGGACCCAATGCCTGGCAAGATTTAGAGAGTCCCGATCTTTTACTCCCCAATCTAGCAGTAGGGGAAAATCTGATTGAAATTCGGACCAGAAATAAAGGACCTTACCAATGGAGTAAATCCCTTCAGGTGGTCGTAGCGGTAAGACAAGTTTGGTACCTTACCATAGGCGGAGGCTTGTTTATCATTTTGGTTTCAGGACTGGTATTCTTTGCCCTCCTTAAGTATTATACCGAGCAGCTCGTCGTGCAACGGCAGAAGCTAAGAGACCTAGTCAATCAGCGGACGAATGCTCTAGAGCAAGCCATCTTCAATGAAAAAAATGCGCGAGCCTCTGCTGAACAAGCGAATCAGGCCAAGAGTGCCTTCTTAGCAAACATGAGCCATGAAATTCGCACCCCGATGAATGGTATCATTGGCATGGCAGAATTGCTCCAACAGACAGAACTAGATAAGGAGCAACACAATTTTCTCTCTACCATCACCAATAGCGCAGATAATCTCCTCTATATCATCAATGATATTCTAGATTTGGCCAAGATCGAGTCGGGTAAGATGGAATTAGAGCAAAGAGCCTTCTCGCTGGAGTTGGCGATGGAGTCCATCCAAGATCTTTTTTCAGGGGTCGCGGCGCAAAAATCCCTCTTATTTTATACCTATGTCCATCCTGCCGTACCGGAAAAAATCATCGGAGACGAGACGCGTTTGCGGCAGGTAATCGTCAATCTTGTCAATAACGCCCTTAAGTTTACCCATGAGGGTGAGGTCTTAGTAAAAGCTTTTTTGACAGCGACAAGCGTTCCCCAAGGGGAACTACAGCTAAGGATAGAGGTAGAAGATACTGGAATCGGGAACTCTGAGGAAAAGCAAAAGCATATATTCGAGTCTTTCAATCAAGCGGATGTGTCCACTACGCGTGAATTTGGCGGCACCGGTTTAGGATTAACTATCTCTAAACAACTCGTCAATTTGATGGGAGGGAAATTGGACCTCCTTAGTAGTAAGGATGAGGGTAGCTGCTTTTTCTTTGAAATTCCTGTTTCCATAGCCCGTAGCGAGACCCGTAACTTCCCTACCAAATCTCGTCAATGTTGGATCGTTTGTAGCGACCAATTAGTAAGCAATTCTCTAAATATATACCTCCGAGACCTACATCAGGAGGTGCTAAGATTTGCTGATTGGAGTGAGGTACCAAAAGATATTGAATCACCTAATCTCATCTTCACGGATAAATACGAGGAAGGTCAAAAAATAGTAAGTCCAGACCAATGGGTGGTATTACAATCCATCCACCAAAGAAAGAATCAGCTAGTAAATAAGGCGCTCCTAAGCCTTCCGATCCCTATCAAGGCAAGTGAATTGCGGGACTTACTGTCTCCTTCTAATCAGCCGCAGCTCGCTCAGGAAACTCCTTTGCTTAGGCCTGCAACGTCCCATGATCTGCAATTCCTTACCCAATCCTTAAAGGTATTGGTGGCTGAAGATAATCCCGTAAATCAAAAGCTAATTAGGAAGGTCTTACAAAAAATGGGCTTCAGTAATATCACCATAGCAGCTAATGGCTGTGAAGCGGTAACAGCCTATGAGGAAGGCGACTTCAATCTTATTCTGATGGATATGCAAATGCCTCAAATGGATGGATTAGAAGCAACCAGACAAATCCGGCAAATCAGCCAAGATGCCCATCACCCTATCATCATTGCATTGACGGCCAATGCAATGCCCGAGGACCGTGAGAAGTGCCTCAATGCTGGCATGAATGACTATTTAAGTAAGCCCTTCAAACCCGCCGCTCTTCTCACGCTCCTGGTGCAATACGCCCAAGAATTGGCAAAACTTAAGATTTAATCCTCCTTACCAAAATCAATAAAGGGGATATCCGCTGCGCGAACGCTTCTATCAAAAGCTCTTACTTCTTCCTTCAAAGCTTCGATAGCTACCTTTTTTGTAGCCCATTCAGCTAAGAGATCTTTGGCCCGCATTTCCTGTCCCGATGTCAAAGGCGGTATGCTGCCATCGATGGTACTCAATATGTGCCCAAGCTTTGCATCTATTTGATTGGGGAAGTTGATCACATCCTGAAAGGTCTTTTGTTGGACCTGTACCATGCTTTTCTCTAAACTGTCTATACTTGCTATTATGGCTTCTCCCTTCTCTTTCAAAGCATTTTGAGCCTCATCTTCAGAGTCCATACGTCCCGTAAACGCTTGTACCTGAGCTTTGACATGCCGCATATCTTTGACCGTGGCAAATACCTCTGCTTGACTTTGATAAAGCTCATCCATCAAGGCTGCTTTCGCATCATAAGCATCCTGCGCAACTTGCATACGAGGATCTTCTAGCACAGTGAAGCTTTGGCTTAAGGTATCCCCTCCGTAGATCAAGCGAGCTTCATATTTTCCAGGCAGAACTCTATAGCTAGCAGTACCTCCAAGCGTTACGAGGCCCTTGATTGGTTCTACGCTAGGCATACGGAGGTTCCAGACCAATTTATTGAGCCCTCCTTTTGCTTCTAGTTTCTTGGCTGGGGATTTTTCAGCGCTGCTGAACGCTCGTATCGGTTCACCCGAATCGTCTAATATTTGAATTTCAACGGGCCCGCTAATGCTGTCGCCTTTATTGAGATGGTAATAGATTACTGCACCAAAATCTGCGTTAGCCCCCCGATCTGGCAGACTATCACGTCGAGGACCGCCAAAGAGAGAAGCATCTCTCACATCGTAGAGCGTGGCTGAGCGTTCCGCGATGGAGCGGACATCCAAATCACGCACCGGACTCAAGTCATCCAAGACCCAAAAGGCCCGGCCCTGAGTCGCTGCAATCAAATCTCCCTGATGCACCTTCAAATCGGTGATAGGCACAACGGGAAGATTACGTTGAAACGCCTGCCAATGGGCCCCATCGTCATAGGAAAGATAAAGTCCAGTCTCTGTGCCAGCATAAAGCAAACCCTCACGTTCGGAGTCCGCACGGACCACTCTCACATGTGCTTCGGGAGCAATACCATTGACGATTTCGGTCCAGCTAGCCCCATAGTCGGTGGTCATCAAAATATGCGGCGCAAAATCATTGAATTTGTAGCGATTAAAGACCACATATGCCTTGCCTGCCTGGCTAGTCGAAAGTTCAATACAATTGATTAAACCCTCTCCTAGCTCAGGCGGAGTGATGTTTTGCCAGTTCTCGCCCCCATCACGACTAATATGGAGCAATCCATCATCAGCCCCTGCCCAAATCTCCTTCGCATCAAACAGAGATTCAGCGATATAAGAAAGCGTATGATAGATTTCACCACCAGCGCCTTCATTGGTGATCGGCCCACCGCCTTTTTGGAGATGCTCAGGGATATTGCGGGTAAGGTCTGGACTGATGGCTTCCCAGCTTCGGCCCCGATTCTCGGAACGCAAAATCACATTAGCCGCGTGGTAAATCACCTTTGGATCGTGCTGAGAAACGTGGATAGGCGCATTCCAGTTAAATCTATACTTGACCTCTTCATCCGAAGGAGTCGTACCCAAACCCAAATAAGGATAGGCCATCACATCGGTCTCAGTCTCTAATTCTTGGTCATACTCAGAGATAATCCCTTGATAGCAACCCGCATATACATAGCGAGGATTGTCAGGGTCAAAAGCACAAAAAGCACTCTCACAACCGCCAACAGCGTGAAAATCTTCATTACGGATACCTCCTTCATTCACACG
Organism: uncultured Bacteroidia bacterium; assembly: GCA_964534295.1. GTDB lineage: Bacteria > Bacteroidota > Bacteroidia > J057 > J057 > JBCAWW01. The sequence goes on from CAZHOC010000204.1 coordinate 7,380, forward strand.
AGAAGGAATTGCCACGGTACTATTGTCTTGCTGGCCGCCGTAGATATAATAAGGGAAGCGATTGTCCGCATTGACCCGATAGAACTGCGCCGTAGGTTGATTGCTTTGACGACTCCACGAACGACCGCCATTGTATGATATATTGCCGCCGCCATCATTGGCGTTGATCATCCGTTTGTTGTCCAGGGGATCGATCCAGAGGTCGTGATTATCGCCATGAGGCGTTGGAATTGGCTTGAAGGTTTTACCACCGTCGATAGATTTGAGAACAGGAGCATTGAGCACATAAA
>CAZHOC010000205.1:0-7652 GCA_964534295.1 uncultured Bacteroidia bacterium
GATGACACCATCCATTTTTTATCGCGTTATCGGCAGGAAATTGCCAAAGGCACCTCTGCGGAAAAGGCCATAAAAAGCAGCCTGCAGGAAACGGGTCAAGCAATGCTGATGACCTCATTATTTATTGCGGCTGGCTTTGGGGTGATGATGAGTTCCGAGTTTGGCGGGATATTTAGCACTGGATTTTTGACGGTACTGGCTTTGTTTTGGGCCCTGTTGGCAGACCTACTCTTATTGCCCGTTCTGCTCCGCAGAACGCTCAGACAAACTCCGTCCGAACCGCAGGACGACTGAGACGGTAAATGATCCAGGACCAAAGCCCTGCCATTGCCAGCATCATGACAGCGGCGAAGACACGAATCCCCATAGTAAAGCCATTGACAATATCATCTGATGGCCCCATCTCCGCCATTTCACTAAACATGATGCTATAAAATATCTGTTGAAAAATCCCCAATCCGATGGTACCCAGAAGTAATACCACAAAGACCGCTAAACTCGCCATCCACGCCCATCTGAAACGCTTCCATAAGCCAAAGCCCACAACTACTTGCAGCAAATTACCTAGCATAAAGAAGCCTATGAGGTAAGGCAGATTGAGAAACATGAAGCTCATGTACTTTTCAATGAACATCTCCGAGTTCGGATCGATCATCTCCTGCGGAAACCCATCTGGAAGTACAAAAAGGAAGATAAAAAGCTGAAAGCCACCAATAATAAAGGTAAAGCCTCCAAAACCCATCATGAGCCAGCTGATCACATTGACAAAGGAAGATTTTTTGGGGGTGCTGCTTTCCATTTTACTTGCTTGTCAAGATCTCTACTCCAGTCCAATCCTCAGGGACACCATTTTTGGCATTGAACTCAGCATGCTTAAGGAAATACTGACTGGCCAAATCGTTAGGAAAAACTTTGAGAACTTCTTTAAATAAGCCAGCAGCGTCTTTGAAACGCCTTTGGAAATAGGCTTCGTAGCCATCCAAGAAGTATTGCAAACTAGCAGACTTGAGATCAAAGCGTTGACCGGGGTCACCATCAAAAAAGTCATACAGTGCAATTGGGGTCTTACGCCCTTTTACCATCACCTCACCCAAAGGACGATAACGAAATTCGCTGGCATCGGATAAGCCTTGGAAGGTTTGGCCACTAACGATGGTCGTTACGCCATAACGCTTTGTCAAACCCTCAAGACGGGCGGTGGTATTTACTGTATCAGAAACTACCCCTACATCCATTCTTTTTTCGTCTCCAATCACGCCAAGCATCAGAGAACCAGTATGAATCCCGATCCCAATACGGATTGGATCCCTTTCTTTGATGATACGTTCTTCATTGTACTCACGAACCTGATTATGCATATCCAGCGCAGCTTTGACAGCGTCTTGCTCGGAGAGGACATTTTCTTCGCCATTGGGCATAAACAAGGCCAAAAGCCCATCCCCATAATACTGGTTTACAAAGCCTCGATTGGTCTTAATTACGGGTCCAACTCGTCCGAGATATTGATTGAGGAAGATAAAGTTTTGCTGAGGCGTCATCTGCTCAGACAGCGTGGTATAGTCGCGAATATCTGAGAAGAAGAGGGTTACCCGCTTTTCAACTTGGTCGCCAAGATTTACGTCCAAGATGCTTTCTCGCCCAAGCGAACGCAAAAACTCATAGGGTACAAAACGGTCTGTCGCAGCATTAATCTTTTGCTGGATTTCAAGGTTATTTTCCAGCGCAGCTCGCCTTTCTTTTTCAAGTAGATTTCGCTTATGTCCCACTGCCAATGCAAAAAGACATAACTGAAGAGCAATCCCCGCCTCTAAGATGGTAGGATTAAGATCTCCTAGCTTATAACCCGCTTCTGTCAACTCATCCGTGAAGAAGGACAAGATAATCGGCACGATGACTCCAAGAAATAAGAAAGCTGTAGCCAGCAGATAGTATTTGGCCGGTGAATATCCTTTTCTATTGACCCGAAAGCCCCAAATCGGCAAGAATATCATGGCTGCAAACGCCAGACAAACGTAAGCAATGGCCGAAAAACCCGTCAGGAACAGTAGTAATATAGGAAGATCGTTAGGGCTGAAGTTCTGGAATAGGAAAAAGGCACATCCGCCTGTAAGCAAACTTGCGCCGATAAAGAGCGGCAAGTAGACTTTCATAAATTTATTCCAGCTTGGTAGGTATTCATCAAGATTGAGATAGCTGTAGGAAAAGGTCAGCATCCCCACCACACAAAAACTTATAGAGGCCAGATACAAGATCAAGGTCATACCACGATCCAAGCCAAACCATTGGTTGGCATAGTTGACCGTCAGGATAAACAATCCTAAACCGAGTATATACAAGGCATAATAGCCATAGATCTTATCCTTGGTAGCTAAAAACAACAATAGGAAAAAGAAAAGCTGAATCAGTACCACCCCTTGAAAGATACCATTGACGTGCCGGTCTTTGACTTCTTCTTGCAGGTATGCGTGATAATTGATTACGCTAAGATCGATCCGATTGGGCTCTATGGCTGTCTCTGCACCTCGAACTCGGAAGTAGTAAATATTCTCCGCACGTGGCGCTACCTTGAGGGAAAAATGATTAGAGGCATCTTTGATGAGCCATTCATCTTCGGACAAGGCATTACCTGTAACTTGCTTTTGCCAGGTACTATCGGGCTTTAAACTATATACATGGACCGTATCCCAACGACTCTGGGAACCTCCTGTATAGAAAGTATACTCTTCCCAAAAATCCGAAGTCGAAATCATCCTCGTTCGAAACCACCATGCGCCATCAGATTCAGCTAACACTGTGCGTGAGGGTTTACGTGAGCTAAACTTATTCTTGGCCAGTACCTCCTCCAGCTCCATAAAACCGGTACTATCGTAATGATATTGCAAATAGTCCGAAAGACTCAGTGGATAATATTGATTACGAAAGGAATAGTGATCGGGCAGTTCGTAGCCTTCTAAATAATCATATTCATTTAACAAGCCTTCGAGATAGGCAACACTATCCTGGTTATTCTGGCGGCGATAATAAAACGCAAGGAGCTTAATCGCTTCCTCTTTGATCTCTTGATCATCCCCCGCCAAAGCCAAATCTTGGGCCCTACGAGCGTAAGAGAGTCCCATTTGCCTGGAAGCGGTATCCCTCCTTCGGGCCGCTTTTAAATAACCTGCTAACTCCATCAAGGTATGTAAGCGACTTGAATCAGGCCCAATCCTCAACACATTTTCTAAGCTATCGATATAGAGACTATCCAACTGTGCTACCAGCCTTAAAGGCCCCAGCAGAAAAAATGCGCAGACTAAATATTGGATAGCTTTCATGTTGTCGATTTGTTGTGTTAGCCTAAAATAATCAATTCCCTTCTATTTGCTTATCACTCGATCTACTCCATCCCAATCGCTGAGGTCTTTTCTTTGGGCCAGCTCCGCAGAACGCTCAAACAAACGCATAGAGGCGCGATCCCCATCCCACTGAGACAATATCATGCCGAATTGCTTTTGTGCCTCGGGAAATTTTCCCTCGATAAACAGTTTTAGTGCTTGTTCAAACGGAACTCGAAATTTTGCCTTTTGTTCTAGCACCTGCTCTTCATCAGCCGCATAGCAATCGTAAATATCCATCGCTTGTTGACGTCCTTTTACCATTACTTTACCCAAGTAACGCATGGGATAATGCGGACGTGCCTCCGGCACTATCTTATTTACAGTCGCACCGCTCAATATCAAAGATGAACCATATAGCTTTGTCAAGCCTTCCATACGAGCAGCGGTGTTTACCGTATCGCTCACTACCCCTGCTTCCATCCGCAACTTATCCCCCATAATCCCCATCATCAATGAGCCGGTATGGAGGCCAATCCCAATTTGGATGGGAGGTAGATTCTCAGAGCTTCTTTCTTGATTGTAATTTTTTACGGCTTTTTGCATTTCTATGGCGGCAGAGACAGCATCCATGGGTTGATTTTGAAACAAAGCCATCACACCATCTCCATAGTATTGATTCACAAATCCGTCGTGGGTTTGAATTACAGGCCCAACTTTACCCAAATATGTGTTTAGAAACTCAAAATTTTCCCTGGGAGTCATGCGTTCCGACAAAGTCGTATAAGCTCGTATGTCTGAAAATAGTACGCTCACTTCTTTCTCTACTCCATCTCCCAATCTGACATCCAATACACTTTCTCGCCCTAGTGAGCGCAAAAATTCATAGGGGACAAATCGTTCCGTTGCCTTATTGATCTTAGTCAACTCTTCGTTCAGCGCAGCTTGAGCCTTAAGCTTGGCCTGTTGATCTTCGCGGATCCTTCTCCCTAAGCCGAGCGAGTAAACCAATATGTGCCCCAGAAAGCATAGTAAAAATATCAAAAAGGGTTCTACCGGCATATATTTTCTAAAGCCAATCGCTAGAAAGCCAATCACAAATACCAGCATAGAACCTATTATGAAATAAGTTCTTCCTCGGATTTTCTTATTCACTAAGGCAATAGAAAAGGCGAGTAGGAAAGGAACATCGACCAGAAAAATAATGTTACGGATCACTACTGTAGTCCCAGGGATTTGGCTGATGATGCGATAGGCAGTGCCTCCCACCAGCAATACTAGCTTGAAGATAATCAGATAGGAAATCCAGCGATGCCATTTGGGCATCCGCTCTTTGGTCTTGAGATAAGATTGGGCAAATAGATAATAAAAGACCGAAATAAAGCCTGTAATCCAACTGAGGGTATAAGTGGCATTAAGCAGGTTTATGGGAAAAATACCAAAGGGACCTACCACCCCATCCCAAAAAATGACCAAATCGACTGCAAGCACATAAAGGGTATAATAGAGGTAGGCAATCTCGCGTGTACTAAAAAAAAGCATGAGGTGATACAACATCATGATGGTCAGTATCCCCATAAAAATGCCCGTACCCCCAATAATGTTGCTGATGAAGGCAAGATAATCGTACTCAAAGGCATCACTCTCTTTAAAGCGAAAAGCTACTACTGGCTTGGATTTTTCCCGTTTTTCTAACCGAAAATAAAGGTAGATCGAATCTTGAGGTGGAATCTTAAATAGCGCATTTTCCTTATAGCCACTATTGCGGATCTTATCAGTCCCAGCAATTAATGCCCCTGTCCTTTGATGCAACCAGCCATTGGGGCTTTTCTGATAAGCATCCATAAGATCGTTGCGATCAATTTCTACCCACCACACCGTAGTATCAACATCGACAGAACGAACCCAAAGTCGCGCCCAGACGGTACTTTTCACTTCTAATCGATCGGCTATATCAGCATTAAAGCGAGTCCAAATACCTTCTACTGGAGGAAGGCTGTCTTCTGAAATTTGTACGTAGATAAGGGAATCAGCTATGTTTAGGCGGGCTTTTTCCTTGTCCAGGGTGATCAAACCAGCTTGGCCAAATAGGTTAAGCGTTCCGCAAAGCGGCAAAAACAAAATCAGGCCCCTAAACCACCAGCGAACAAGCTTTTGCATCCCTCAAGCTACATATTTGCAAGCGACCCGACAACCACCTTTAAAGAATTTAAGATTTTTGGAAACAAAAGTATTTTACCGAACGTTAGGTAATAAAGATCAGAGACAATAAATTGCAAGATGAGACCACAAAAAGTTGATGACAAAGCACTCATGGAAGGCCTGATGGCTGTCTTAAGAGCAAAGGGCTATGATGGCGCCAGTTTGAATGAATTGGCCAGTGCTTGTGGTTTGCAAAAAGCGAGTCTTTATCACCGTTTTCCAGGTGGCAAGAAGGACATCGCCCTAGCGGTTTTGGCTTTTGTAGGCCAATGGACGGAGGAGCATATTTTTAGAGTATTGCGAGATGAGACCTACCCCTGCGGGGAACGCTTATTCCTGGCGCTCAAAAATACTGATATCGTTTACCATTCCGGTGAGGCCTCCTGCCTATTGAGAGCGCTTTCGATGGATAGTGGTTTAGAGCTATTTGGTCAAACGCTCAAAGAAAGCATGGAAAAGTGGATAGAAGCTTTTCAAAAGTTAGGGCAAGATTGGGGGTTAGATGAATCAGCAGCCAGGAATTTAGGGATGCAAGTGCTTATCAAAATCCAAGGCAGTTTGGTTGTATCTAAAACCTTGGGGGATACTACTCCCTTTCAAAACGCACTAGGCGAAATTGAAGCAATGTATCAAGCATTGTAAAAAATTTAACAATCAATTATACCGAACGTTCGGTAATAAATCATAAAATTATGGAACAGAAACATCCCCTTCCTCCTTTTAGTTTAGAAACGGCAAAAGAAAAGGTTCAAAAAGCAGAGGACGCATGGAACTCCAAAGATCCTGTAACAGTGTCAATGGCTTACTCCAAGGATACTGAATGGCGCAATCGCTCTCAGTTTATCAATGGGAGAGACGAGGTACAGGCTTTTCTGCAAGACAAATGGGAAAAGGAATTGGACTACAAACTCAAGAAAGAGTTATGGAGCTATGGCGAAAATCGAATTGCGGTACGCTTTGAGTACGAGTATCGCAATCAGGAAGGCCAATGGTTTCGAGCCTATGGCAATGAAAATTGGGAGTTTGACGAGAATGGACTTATGCAAAAGCGATTCGCTAGCATCAATGATCTCCCTATTACCGAAGCAGAACGAAAACTTAAGTAGAAAATGCAAAATCCTCATATATCCCGCATCCGTATCTATCCGGTCAAGTCGCTCGACCCGGTAGAACTGAAAAGTGTTGAAATAGGCATGTATTCTCTCCTTCACGATCGTGAGTATGCCTTAATTGCCCACGATGGGCGTTTTGTCAATGGGAAGCGGACAGGCAGAGTCAATCAATTAAAAGCCGAGTTTGATTTAGAAAATCAATTGATTACCCTTGGTGATCGTACAAAAGGCGATAAGCAGACTTTTGCACTTGAGCAGGATAATCCGGAGTTGACTGAGTATTTGGAAGATTTTTTTGGTCTGAAACTATCCTTCATTAAGCGCACTCAAGGTGAGTTGATGGACATACCCAAAAGAAGTAGTGTAACCATCGTGAGCGAGGCTTCCTATCAATCTCTACTTAAGGATATTCTCCAGGATGATTTAGAGACTTTGCGCCTACGTTTTCGCGCCAATTTGGAAATCGGTGGTGTGGATCCATATTGGGAGGAGCAGTTATTTGGCGAGCCTGGGGTAGGCGTCAGGTTTAAGATTGGAGAGGTCGAAATGCTGGGAATAGATCCCAGAGCACGATGCAATGTTCCTCCACGTAACCCTTTGAGCGGAGAAACGGACAAATCTTTTGTGAGAAATATGCTTAAGAGCAGAGAGGAACATCTACCAGAAAACAGTTCGCTACCCCAATTTGGACACCTTTATCATTTAACGGTCAATACCTACCTTGATCCCTCGCAAATAGGCAAGACCCTCAATCTTGGGGACCCAATTGAGATACTAGAAAAGGTTCAGCTACAGGCATAGATAAAGCTATTTCTGCCCCAGATTGATTACAGGGCTCCAATTGGCTAGATTTTCCTTGCTCAAACCCTCACGACAGAGGGTCAGGTAAAACTGTATCCCTTTATCATTGGGATTAGTCGTCAATAGTTCCTCCCACTGTTTGATGGCAGCCTCAGGTTTGCCAGCTCGATAATTTTCCAGAGCTGCGGTAAAAGCTTCTTTTTGTTGATACTTTAGCCCATCT
>CAZHOC010000206.1:0-7609 GCA_964534295.1 uncultured Bacteroidia bacterium
CCTATGATTGCTTGGTGGCCCGGTACGGTTGCGGCGGGAAGTACCACAGATCACATTTCTGCCTTTTGGGATTTTCTGCCGACGGCATGCGATATCGCGGGTACGAGTGTACCTGAGTTGACCGATGGTATCTCTTTCCTCCAAACTCTCAAAGGACGTCAGCAGCCAGAGCATGGCTTCCTGTATTGGGAATTTCATGAACAAGGCGGTAAACAAGCAGTCCTCATGGACCCGTGGAAGGGCGTTCGCCTAGGCGTAAAAGAAGATGCAAAGGCTCCAATAGAACTTTACAATCTTCAAGACGATCCAGCTGAGAAGACCAATATCGCAGCCCAACATCCAGACATTGTGGCCCAAATTGAGGAGATCATGGAGATCTCACATGAAAAAAATCCTGTTTTTAGTTTCCCTTGGGAGCAGGAATAATGACTGAATACTAAAGGCTTAGGAAGCCCGTGTAAGATCTTACCCTAAAGATGTTGGAAATTTTTGTGGGTGGGATTTGATCGGCTGCGAGACCAAGCTTAATTTGCTAGGGCTTTCATCTTAACCTGACCCAAATTACTATGAAAATACTGGTTACCGGCGGTGCCGGATTTATTGGCTCTAATCTGATCGAGTTTCTACTAGAAAAGGGACATACCATCAAGACCCTTGATAATCTTTCTACTGGTCGGATCGAAAATATTGAGCCTTATCTTTCAAATCCAGACTTCGAGTTTGTCGAGGGGACGGTTACAGATCGTGAAACACTAGATCCACTAGTTGCTTGGTCTGATCATGTTTACCATTTGGCCGCTCCTGTGGGCGTAAAATTGGTCATGGAGAAGCCCGTCCACACGATCTTAGATAATGTACGTGGCATTGACGCTATCCTAGAATTGGTCAATAAATACAAGAAGCGTGTATTGGTCGCTTCTACTTCTGAGATTTATGGCAAGAGCTTAGACTTTCTCGATCCTACTCACGAAGGCAAATTAAAAGAGACTGATTATCGTGTGGAGGGTTCTACTCGTAACCACCGTTGGGCTTATGCCAATACCAAAGCCATGGATGAGTTTTTGTCCTTTGCTTATTACAAAGAATACGGCACCGAGGTAGTTCTCTCTCGCTTTTTCAATACCGTAGGCCCTCGTCAGCTATTTAATTATGGGATGGTGATCCCTAATTTCGTGAAGCGAGCCTTGGCGAATGAAGATATCCTTGTCTTTGGTACTGGTGAGCAAAAGCGTTCTTTCATGCACGTTCAGGATGCAGTAAGAGCGATTACGGAATTGATGTTTACTGGCAAAGGAGTTGGGCAAGAGTTCAATGTGGGTAATCCGATTGAGATTACCATGAACGAGCTAGCGCAAAAGGTGATCGAAAAATCAGGTTCTTCCTCTAAGATTGTCCATAAATCTTATGAAGAAGTATACGGCAAAGGCTTCGAGGATATGAATCGTCGAACTGCCGATATCACAAAGCTACGCGAAACCCTTGGCTTTGAATTGAAATATGACCTGGATGCGATTTTGGAAGATGTAATCGCCTTTTACCGCGAATACAGCCCTACTGCATAATCCTAGCCTAAGGTTCAATTACTTACTACTAAGATGCAAGACTCTCGCGAACGAGGGCTCTGGGAGCTCTATGAACAAGATCCAAAGGAGGCTGACAAACTGCTCTGGGATAGAGAAGCCAATCCAAAAACCAGACGCGGCTTCCTCAAAAAAAGTGCATTGGCGACCATGGGCGCCCTATTAGGGGCAAATATCGTTTTTGCCGAACATATGCCTGCCGAAATGATTCCCGTCGGCCTATTAGAGCGCGAAGAAGCGTTCCCGATTGAGGGAAAACACGAAGGCCTGACCATCCTCAACGATCGCCCTTGGAATGTAGAAACCCCGCCGCACTTATTAGATGATCTCTACACTCCCGCTGACGTACTATTTGTGCGCAATAACGGGATTCCTCCCGAGAAGCCTGACGCCTCAACTTGGACTTTGACCATTGGGGGAGAGTCCGTAAAAGAAAGTAAAACTTATACTATCGCTGATCTGAAATCTAAGTTTCAGCAGTATACCCTTCAGCTTACGATAGAATGTGGGGGTAACGGCCGGGCCGAATACAATCCCCCTGCCAAAGGGAACCAATGGACCACTGGAGCTGTCGGATCTCCTCGTTGGACAGGTGTAAGGCTCAAGGATGTGCTCAATGATTGCGGGATAAAGTCTGATGCGGTTTATATCGGCTATTATGGTAAGGACACCCATGTGAGTGGTGATCCCAAAAAAGTGGTGATCTCCCGTGGCGTACCCATGAGCAAAGCTTTGGAAGATGAATCTTTGATCGCTTGGGCCATCAATGGAGAAGACTTGCCTTTGATGAATGGCTATCCCCTTCGCTTAGTATTTGGCGGTTGGCCAGCATCAACTTCTGGTAAGTGGCTGAGCCGGATCGATATCCGCAACAAAGTGCATGATGGGCCCAAGATGACCGGCAAAGCATACCGAGTGCCTAAATTACCCGTAGCGCCAGGAGCCATTGTCGCAGACGAGGACATGAAGATCATTGAGTCTATGCCCGTCAAGTCCTTAGTTACTTATCCTCGCTCTGGGGGTATGATCACCTTCGGTAGAACGCTTGAAGTCAGAGGCAAAGCTTGGGCCGGAGATTTGAGGGTGAAGTCAGTAGAAGTATCCATTGATTTTGGGCAAACTTGGCAAAGCACTCGCCTCGAAGCGCCTAAAAATCGGCTCGCTTGGCAGCCTTGGCAAACCCAAATCAAATTCCCTCAGAAAGGTTATTATGAAGTTTGGGCTCGCGCCACTGATAGCAATGGCAAAGCCCAGCCGATGATCGTTCCAGGATGGAACCCCAAAGGCTACCTTAACAATGCTTGCCACCGGATCGCCATCAGGGTGAAATAAGCAAATTATTTAGGCTGATTGTCCCAATTTCGACTCTTACTCTGTTTGGAGTTCGAGGGCAATCCTTTTAACTTATATGGTCAAAACGACTACTAATATTTTAACATGCAGATAACCGGAAAAGGCACCGAAGCCAACACCTATGATGCCATCGTAGTAGGCTCAGGTATCAGCGGTGGTTGGGCCGCAAAAGAATTGAGTGAAAAAGGACTCAAAACCTTAGTACTAGAGAGAGGCCGAGACGTAAAACATGGCCAATATCCTACTGCGACTCTTGACCTTTGGGATATGGAAGGGCGGGGAAAGCTCAGCAAAGAAGAACTCTCCAGGCAGCTAAAGCAAAATCGAACAGGTTATACCACCAATCGGGCCTCTGCCCACTGGTTTGTTGACGATATCGATCACCCTTATAATGAAGACAAGCGCTTTGACTGGATGCGTGGATACCACGTGGGCGGGCGTTCATTGATGTGGGGAAGGCAATCCTATCGCTGGAGTGATCTCGATTTTGAAGCCAATGCCAAGGAAGGCATTGCGACAGATTGGCCCATCCGCTATAAGCAGATTGCCCCCTGGTATGACTATGTCGAATCTTTTGCGGGTATCAGTGGACAGGCCGAAGGGCTCCCACAACTTCCAGATGGCAAGTTTTTGCCTCCGATGGAGATGAGTTGTCTAGAAACTCATGTCAAAGAGCGCATCGAGAAAAACTTCGATGACCGCATCATGACCATCGGTCGCACGGCCAATCTTACCCAGCCTCACAATGGTCGTGGCAAGTGCCAATACCGTAACCGTTGTATCAGAGGTTGTCCATATGGGGCTTACTTTAGCAGTAACGCAGCCACTTTGCCAGCGGCTTTTGCGACTGGAAATTGTACCCTACGTCCTTTCTCTATCGTGCACCAGGTGATTTACGATAAGAAATCGGGCAAAGCCACTGGGGTTAGAGTGATCGATACAGAAACCAATGAGCATATGGAGTTTTACGCCAAGGTGATTTTCCTTTGCGCTTCTGCGATTGCTTCTACTTTCATTTTGATGAACTCTAAGTCTGACCGTTTCCCTAATGGTATGGGCAATGAGTCTGGTGAACTAGGGCACAATGTGATGGATCACCACTTCCGCGTAGGTGCTGCTGGTATCTATGAGGGGATGGATGATAAATATTACTCGGGTCGCCGTGCTAACGGCATATATATCCCTCGTTTCCGCAATGTCAATAAAGCCACTGAGCAAAAAGACTTCCTCCGTGGTTATGGATATCAAGGCCGCGGTAGTCGTACGAGCTGGTCTCGTGGGGTACAAGAATTAGCGAAGTTTGGCTTAGACATGAAAACCGAGCTGTTTGAGCCAGGACCATGGCGCTTTGGGATCACCGCCTTTGGCGAAGCCTTGCCTGATCATGACAACTATATGTATCTCGACTACGATCAGGTCAATAAATGGGGGCTACCAACCGTGACTTTCCACGCTGAGTTCAAGGAAAATGAAATGAAGATGCGGGAAGATATGAAGCAGCAAGCTGCTGAGATGTTGGAAGCCGCAGGCCTTAAGCAAGTAGCTACTTACGATAGTATCGGGGCACCTGGCCTTGGTATCCACGAAATGGGTACTGCTCGTATGGGTACCAGTGCGAAGAATTCTGTCCTAAACAACTGGAACCAAGTACACAACTGTAAGAATGTATTTGTTACCGATGGTGCATGTATGACTTCTGCTTCCTGTGTCAACCCATCCTTGACCTATATGGCCCTGACGGCTCGTGCCGCTGATTATGCTGTTTCTGAACTCAACAAACAAAACCTCTAATTATGGATCGTAGAGAAGCTTTAAAACATTCTGCCGTAATCTTGGGCATGGTTTCTGCATCCTCCGTACTGGGGGTAATGTCCGGTTGTACTGCCGGTAGAAGCATTGATTGGGTACCCACAGTCTTGACTGAGGACCAAGCAAAGCTTGTAGGTGATATCGCCGAACGAATCATACCCAAGTCAGATACTCCTGGCGCTCTTGACGCTGGAGTAGATGCCTTTATTGACGCCATGCTCAATGGTTATCTTGAGCCAGTTGAAAAAGAAGCATTCATGACGGGTTTGATGGAAATCGACGCCATTGCGGAATCCCTCTATGGCAAGAAGTTCTCAGCCCTGAAGCCTGAAGAACAAGACGCATCCTTGACTTCCATGGCCGAAGAAGCTGATGCCTTAGAAGGCAAAGCAAGAGAAATCGCTTTCTTCCCCAAAATCAAAGAGCTCACCATTACGGGCTATTTTACATCTGAACTAGTAGCTGAAAAACACCTTAATTATCAGCCAGTGCCAGGCGAATTTGTCGGCTGTATTGATATCGAGGAAGTAGGCAATGTAGTTTATGCTGAATAATTGATGGGAAACGATAAGAATTATTTTAGACTGGTAGTCAGTGCTTTGGTGCTGACTGGAATCGGTGTAGTACTTGCTGGATTGATTTTAGTTGGAGTGGCAAATCCCGGGAGCTTTCGTTCGTCAGAGACGGAAACAGAAAAGACTGAGGAAACACCCACCGAAGCGCTGCCTACCACTAAAGGAGAAATCGTCGATGGACATGATTTGGGTTCAGGCCTTGTCGCTGAAGGCGATTATCTTATCGTAAAAGCCAATTGTACCGCTTGCCATTCGGGTAAACTGGTTACTCAAAACCGGGCTACCCGCGAGGGCTGGGAAGAAATGATTCGTTGGATGCAAAAAACCCAAAAACTATGGGATCTTGGCGAAAACGAAGATGTTATCTTAGACTACCTCGCTGAGCATTATGCGCCTGAGGACAAGGGGCGCAGAGAAAACTTAGTGGTGGAGCAGTGGTATGATATTCCCTAATGGTGACCTTGATCACTGAATCACTCGAACATTTTGCTGAAATTTGAGATTGTAATTCAAAGACAGCAATGCAAAAGTACTGGGACTTATTCGTCAAAGGATATACTGATTATGCCAACTATCTCTGGAAAGAAATCACCTTCCAGAGCACCCCTTGGTGGAAGAACTATTTTTTCTGGTTAATGCTGGTCTCGGCCTTGTTTTTGGCCCTTGAGTGGCTGAAGCCATGGCGAGAAGATCAGCCCAAATTTCGCAAGGATTTCTGGCTGGACTTCTTTTATATGTTCTTCAATTTCTTTCTGTTCAACCTGATTATCTACATTGCTGGCTCTAATGTAATCGTGGAGCTATTCAATCAATTATTAGCGAGTGTAGGCATCAATAATTTAGTTGGGCTGGAGATTGGTAGCTGGCCAGTTTGGGCCCAACTGCTGAGCCTTTTTATTATCCGCGACTTCGTCCAATGGAACGTCCATCGCTTGCTGCATGCAGTGCCCTTTTTGTGGGAGTTTCATAAGGTACATCACTCTGTGGAGCAAATGGGTTTTGCAGCTCACCTCCGCTACCATTGGATGGAAACTATCGTTTACCGCAGTTTGGAGTACTTGCCCTTGGCCATGATTGGTTTTGGTATCGACGACTTTTTCACGGTGTACATTTTCACCTTGGCAGTGGGGCACTTCAATCATTCCAACCTCAGTGTGCCTCTAGGTCCATTGAAATACATTTTCAATAATCCTCAGATGCACATTTGGCATCATGCTCACGATCTCCCAAAGACGCATCCTAGAGGGATCAACTTTGGACTTACCTTGAGTATTTGGGACTATTTGTTCGGCACCGCTGTCATCCCACATGATGGGAAAGATATTAAGCTTGGCTTCCCAGGGGTAGAGTCCTTTCCAAAGACTTTCTGGCAGCAGATCACCTATGGCTTTCGCCGCAAAAAGTAGTTTTTTGAGGGCCGCTGCGCGGAACGCTTATCTTCGGGTGCGGCATACATGTCCGCACCTACAAATGAACAAATTTTCCTTTCGACAGAGTCCCGAGCAGCGGGACGACGAGAAATCTCCTTGGGTGCAAATAGAATCGTCCGCAAGGAAGTGCTTAGCGCAGTGAGCAGGAGAGATGTTACTTCAGACCGCTGCGCGGAACGCTCATTCTACTTTGCCTCTTCGCTTGATGATTCTCGAAAGCGAGACTGGCGTGATCCCCAAATAATTGGCGATATGCTTGTGAAATGCAGTTTGAAAAAACTGAGGGCTGCGCTTCAATAGCGTCTCGTACCGCTCTGCGGGACTTTGATCTACCAAGCCTTCCACTCTAAACAACAAGGTTTGCAGGTTTTCTTGTAGCGAGAGAATATGTACTCGATTAATCCCTGGATTATGAGCGGCTAACTCAAGAAACTTGGGGTAATTCAGCAGCAGAACTTCCGTTTCTTGGATCGCTTCAAAGGTGTACTTGGTGACTTGGTCCGAAAAAAGAGTATCAGGAGGACCGGTAAAGGTGAACTCGGGTCGTAGAAAGATATTTTTCTCCTCTCCCTTTTGGTTGATAAAATAACCTCTGACCATTCCCTGGAGGATATAAAATACCTCCGCTCGTTTTTGACCGGCTTTGATGATGACTTCTCGATTCCTGAGTTTTTTGATCTCACTGTTCGCAAACAATAAGTCGCTCTCCTTTACACTGAGGAAAGGAAACTGCTTTTGAATGATCGTTCGCGCAGCGGAAGACATAAATGAAGTCTTTGTGAGAATCCTAAGTCATGTAAAATAAAAAACGGGACGAAATCATCCGTCCCATTCCCTTTTATTTTTATCTGCTTGCTATCAA
>CAZHOC010000207.1:0-3708 GCA_964534295.1 uncultured Bacteroidia bacterium
ATATGAGGACGAGACTGCAACTGTAATAAAATAGCAGTCAATCTAGAAAGGCGAGATATATTATCAGAATAGGCCATTCCATCAAATTTGGAACAGCCTAAATATACAAATCCTAAAGGAAGGTCTTCAAATTGCTAGTCTTCCAAGTACTGTACTTCTTCATTATCCAGACCAAAACAAAGCGAGGCTCTTTTCAGGCCAAATATGCGTCCGTTTTTAGCTTCATAGTTAGCAAAAAGGTCTCCGTTTTTGCGATACGCTCTTTGCTGTCCTTCCTCTCGTCCCATATTGAGCTGAAGCTCTTTAAATAACTCGCCAGTGGGATACCATTTTCGCTGCAGACCATGGGCTTTGCCCTGAAAATAATTGAGTTGGGAAATGAGTAAATGATCAGCAGAAGAAGCCCACATATTTTTTTCACCATGAAGCTTACCCAAATAATAGTTTGATTGAAACTTAAGATGACCATCTGGGTACCAGACGAGAGACTGGTTTTGCTTCTTCCCTTCAAATAAGCCAAACTTTTGTTCTAGGCTTCCATCCGGATAATAGCTTACAACATAACCTGAATAACATTGCCCATTTAATGTCCACATGGAAATCTTATTGTCGTAGACTAAGTCGGAGACCTCAACTATTTGCGAAGGAATTTCGATAGTAGTGAGTTGCGGCTGCAGGGGCAGTCGACTTTTCTTCTCAAGCTGGCTTGCACAACTTGAGAGCAATAGAACCAAGCCCAGACTGATTATCAATCTCATGGCACCCATTTTTGGTATAACTGTGAAGCGAAAAGAGAGGCAGCTTGCTTAAAAAAAACTAGCTGCTCTCATTAATACTCTATGCAAAAAAACTCTTTATTGAATAGCGTTAGGCGTCCCTTGCAGATCGACTCCAAACAAGAGGATGTAGTTGCCGATATAGTACTCATTCACAATATGGTAGTGATAGAAGGATTCGCCGTTGCTATGCTCAGTAGGCCCTACATGTCCGCCAGAAGCATCTAAATCGGTAGGGTAATCACCAGCAGCATTGTCTCTGCGACCATACAGTAGGAATCCATCTTGCATGATTCCAACCAACTTTTCGTCGTCATGAGAGATCAAAGTGTTTTCTGCAACGTCTGCGGACTCAAGGTGATAATGATAGCCTGTTGGTCCCATATGACCACCAGCATAATCAAATCCAGAGGCTACATTTTCGGAAAGCGAGATATTAGGCCCTTCTTCATCATTGAATATAGGGGCTCCCGTTACGGCGATTCCGATTGCGCCTAAGCCAGTATCAGATGTATTAGCAGCTTTTTGTGGAGAGGCGGGCACTGTAACCGTATAACTTCCCTCTCTAATGGTACCAGGAGACATTTGGCTAGCGTTGGCCACTACTGGATCAATGTAGAGACTACTGCTGTTTTCCCAGTAAGGAGAAGTGTGATTGGGTACCCCAGTAGAGACAATGGTAATCTCGTCTCCGTCAAAAGAAACCGTAACCGCATTTTCGTTGAATTCATCAAAAGCAGCGATAGGCGTGCTGCCAGTAGTAGAGCTACCGCCATCGTCAGTATCGGTATTGTCAGCGACATAACCATCTGGTTGCTCACAAGCGCTCTGGCTCACGGCAGGATTACCCAAACCATCACCATCTGCATCTTCATACCAAGTTGTTTCGGTACATGGATCATCACCTTCTTTGCAAGCCATAATTGTTGTAGTGAAGGCAAGCAAAAGCAATACGGGGAACATTAGTCTTTTCATAGATAACTTATTGAAATTGTAGTTATCTCTTAGAGACCATTTGAAAAATATTCTTGTGCGCTTACGATTATTTTTTCAACAGTAGTGAGGGCTTAACATAGAACACCCTAGGCAAAATTGTCGCTTAAATACTGAAAATGAGAGGGTTATAAAACCCGCCTAGGGGAAGTGGTGGGGGAATAAAAAATTAATAATCCTTCATCGCTCGGTCTAGTTCACGCTTAGTGTCGCGTTCTTTGATCGAGTTACGCTTATCATAGTTTTTCTTTCCCTGTGCAGCAGCGATATCCATCTTGGCGTAATTGCGCTTATTGAAGTATAGCTTTAGGGGGACGATGGTGAAGCCTTTAACTTCGGTAGCTTTGATTAGCTTTTTGATCTCGCGCTTAGAGAGGAGGAGCTTACGTAGTCGCTTGGGATCGTGATTGTTGTAGGAGCCGTTTTCATATTCATTGATGGTCATGTCTTTGATGAAGACTTCTCCATTTTCGATAAAGCAGTAGGCTTCCTGCAAACTGGCATTTCCGGCTCTCAAAGATTTTACTTCAGTACCCTTTAATACAATTCCTGCGGAGAATACATCTTCCAGTTTGTATTCGTAACGCGCTTTGCGGTTTTGGATTACTGTAGTATTTCTGCCTTTTTCTGCCATAGAGTGTTTCTTTACGCCTGCCCGTCCTTTAGGGTTGCAAGATAGGCATCAAATCGGGCTTTTTCGATGATTTTTTGCCCAGTGGTACCTTTGGCGATTAGGCGTTCCGCGACGCGGGCCTCAAAAGCACAGGTAAGAGCGCGACCTGAAAGCGCTACAAAACTCGCTTTGATCTCCACTTCATCTCCTAAAACTGCTGGTCCAAGGTGCTGGATGCTAATTTCAGTACCGATGCCTTCTTCCCCTTCCTCTAGCATATCTAATACAAAAAGTCGGCCGGTCCATTCGGCATGCTTACACAAGTAAAAGGTACTGTAGACTGGATGTACTTCTCCACTATCAAAGCGTGCGAACATCTCCTCGCTTACCCGCACCCTAAAGACTTTCTGATCACCGATTTGAAAGGGATTTTTCATTATTCAACCAATACCCGGATGTTTTTCGCTGCATTACCGCCAATAAGCAGTCGTTGGCCTTCAATTTCTAGTTGACAAGACTGATCATAAGCCAACTTTTCGACGACTTTAATTCTCTGGTGTAGGGAAAGCCCAATACTGTCTAAATACTGCAAAAAGTCAGGATCAGAATCATTTACGCCGACTACCTCTACCCATTTTGGAGGCGATACCTCAGTGAGTAGTTGGGTATTGCGTTTGACGATTTCTCCATCAGCGTTTGGAATAGGATCACCATGAGGATCGAAACGAGGAAAGTTCAAAAACTCATCGATACGATTGATTAGTTCGGGAGAATTGACATGTTCTAGTTGCTCAGCCACTTCGTGCACATTGTCCCAGGTAAAGCCCAGTGTCTCCACCAAAAAAAGCTCCCACAAGCGATGTTTGCGAATGATTTGCAAAGCAATTTTACGGCCTGCACTCGTCAATTTGACCCCCTTGTAACTTTCGTGAGTCAACATCTTGTCAGCCTGCAGTTTTTTTACCATATCGGTAACGGAGGCTGGGCTGGTGCCTAAGTGCTTGGCGATGGTGTTATTGGAGACATTTTCGCCATCGGGGGAATAGTGAAGAATGGCCTTCAAATAGTTTTCCTTCGTCTCGCTCTGTCGCTTCATGCAGCTAAAATCGGAATTATCGCTTATAAAAAAAACGTTAGATCATTTAACCAACACGGCTGTTAAGCGTTCATTGGATATAGGGCAAATTTGTAAGACTTTGTCCTTATATGTAAAAAAACTCTCTTTGAGGGAAAGATAAAGCATAGGTTTACGTTTTATGAGTAACTTATGAATTAAGCACACCGAGCCCCAAAGCCCGCAAACCGATGAAACTACCTTTTACGCTA
>CAZHOC010000207.1:3718-7591 GCA_964534295.1 uncultured Bacteroidia bacterium
ACACATACTCCGAATATGCTTAGAATCATATGTCTCCTCGCAATCGCAGGCATCTTGATATGGCAATCCTCCACGGCAGATACCCAAATAGTCGAGGATGTAGTTTATACCCCTCAGCCGGGGAACAGTAATCTCAGGTTTATTGAAAATAAAGGCCAATGGGCAGATCCTGTCCAATATAAGGTCAGGCTCAACGGTGGGAGCATTTACCTAGAGGAAAACGCCTTAACCTATGCCTTTCATAATACTCCTCTGGGCCACGGCCAAGGTCCAGCAAAAGCTTTTGGTGGATTAACAAAAGTGCAATCACACGCCTTGAAAGTGGGCTTTCCCGGAGCAAATCCTCACCCTAGCTTGGTAACAGGCCTTCCCTATAAAACTTATCACAATTATTTCTTTGGCAATGATTCCAGCAAATGGGCAAGCGGAGTAAAGCTTTTTGGTCTCATTACTTATGAAGAATTATATCAAGGTATTGACCTGCGACTCTATGGATATGGAGATGCCCTGAAATATGACTTTATCGTTGCGCCAGGCGCAGATCCAAAGAATATCAAAATAGAGTACAAAGGGGCGGATAAAATCAAACTCAAAAAGGGCAATCTGGAGGTTGTTACCTCGGTGCGGAGCTTTACAGAAGAGAAGCCTTATGTCTATCAAATCATTGAAGGCAAAAAAGTAGTAGTCGAATGTAACTACAAACTAAAAGGCAATACGCTCAGCTATCACTTCCCTAATGGCTACAATACGAATGAAGAGCTAATTATAGACCCTACCCTGATTTTTTCTACTTATTCAGGTTCTAGTGCCGACAACTGGGGTTTTACCGCCACTTATGATGATGATGGCAATGCTTATGCCGGCGGCATCGAATGGGTGTCTGGCGATGGTTATCCCACCACCTTCGGGGCCTTCCAATCAAATACGAATGGGGGGGAAAGAGAAGTAACGATCTCTAAATTTGACCCGACGGGTGCTCAACTTATTTATGCGACTTATATCGGTGGTTTAGAGGCCGATCAACCTCATAGTTTGATTGTCAATAGTAACAATCAATTGGTCGTAATGGGCCGTACTAATTCGCCTAATTTCCCTGTGGTAGGCGGTTCTTTTGATACCGGCTTCAATGGTAATTTTGATATGTTTGTTTCCCTCTTTAGTGAAGATGGGACCAATCTGATTGCATCTACTTTTTTGGGAGGTAGCGGTGATGATGGCGTCAATGAAGATGCCAGCTTTTCGCAAGGGGTAACTACCAAATATAACTATGGCGACGATGCGCGGGGTGAAGTGATCGTTGATGATCAAGACAACATTTATGTAACGGGTCCTACTCGCTCGCCAAACTTTCCAGTATCTCCAGGCGCTTTCCAAGGGACTTATTCCGGTGGTTTGGAGGGAACAATCACCAAGTTTAACGCTACGCTGAACGTTAGGATCTGGTCTACCTTTTACGGTGGCTCAGCAGATGATGCCTCCTACACCCTCAAACTTGACGATCAAAACAATGTCTTTTTTGCAGGAGGCTCCAATAGTACCAATCTCCCAATGGCAGGAGGTGGCCTTAGCAATACCAATGCTGGAGGTAGAACGGATGGCTTTGTCGGTAAGCTTTCCAGCAATGGGGCCAATTTGCTAGCCAGTACCTATTTGGGGACGCCCTTTTATGATCAAGTTTATCTCCTAGAATTAGATGATGACTTTGAAGTATATGTAGCCGGTCAGACTACGGGTACTTGGCCAATTGTAGACCCTTTAGCGGGCCCAATTTATAGCAATGCCAACTCACGGCAATTTATCTCCAAGCTCGACAATAACTTAAGCACCTTCATTTATTCTACTACTTTTGGTTCTTCCGGTGCGACCTTTCCCAACATATCACCGACCGCCTTTTTGGTTGATCGCTGTGAAAACGTCTATGTAACCGGATGGGGAGGCGCCACAAACTATAATGGAACCACCAGTGGTATGCCCCTGCAGGCACCCTTTCAGAGCTCAACAGATGGCAATGACATCTACATGATCGTGTTCAATAAGGATGCACAAGTACTCTTATTTAGTTCTTATTTGGGCGGCAATGGCCCAGCCTCTGCCTTTACCGGAGAGCACGTAGATGGGGGTACATGTCGCTTCGACAAAGAAGGCATTATCTATCACGCAGTCTGTGCCCAATGTGGGAATCCTGGCGTAGCCTTTCCGACTACTCCAAACGTATACAGTCCTAACAGTGGCTATCCTACCAACTGTAACTTGGCGATATTTAAAATGGACTTGGATCTCGCTGGGGTGGAAGCAGAATTCCTCACCCGAGATCAGTTTGGCAATGTGGTAAGTCAATCTACCGGTTGTGCGCCTTTTACGGTCAACTTTGACAATCAATCGGTAACCACCAATCCGGCTAGCACCTCTTACGAATGGGATTTTGGAGACGCAGGGGCTACTTCAACCCAATCAAATCCGACTCATACTTACCAAAATCCTGGAACCTATCAGGTACAAATGATCATCATTGATCCTACCAGTTGTAACCAACGAGATACTGCCTACGGCTCGATAGTCGTTTTTCCGCCGCCATTAGTGGAAGCGGGTCCTGACCAAATCGTCTGCGAAGGAGATACTGTGCAACTAACGTCTATTTTACCCGCTGTTGGTTATAGCTGGAGTCCATCAAACCTATTAATCACTTCGGATACCTTAGCCAATCCGGTAGGAGTAGTTTTTCAGAATACCACCTTTACCTTGACTGTGACTGATTCCAATGGCTGTGAAGCAAGCGATCAGACGGTCATCACGGTGGACAACACTTTTGCCGTTGATGCAGGGCAGGATTCGCTGATTTGTAGAGGGGGAAGCGTTAGCCTAGGCGCTACTTCAAATGGAGGCCTAAGCTATAACTGGTTTACCGATGCCAATGTAAACATCAACAATGCCAACACCGCTAATCCTACGGCCAATAATATTGACACGACCACAGTTTTTTATGTTCTCTCCGAGAACGCTTTGGGCTGTGAAGCAATAGATTCGGTTACCATAACCGTTTTTGAAGTCTTTACCCTTGAGGATACATTTGTCTGCGACGGCAATAGTATCGTTTTGAATTCACAAGGAGGGGTGAGTTTCGTTTGGACCCCTAATGATGGAAGCTTGGATGATCCCACCCTAGCATCACCTACGGCGAGTCCGCTGACTACGACTACTTATTCCGTTACCGCTACCAGTGCGGAAGGTTGTATTAGTACCAAGAGTGTTGAAGTAGCGGTAAGAGATAATCCGCTAGCTCAAATTGCCAATATTGATCCGATTTGTATCGGAGACAGCAGGCAGTTTCAAGCCAGTGGTGGGATAAGTTACAGTTGGGATCCTCTTACTGATCTCGACAATCCCTCGGTAGCGGATCCAATTGCGACACCTAATCAAACTACCACCTATACGGTCACCGTTACGGATGATTTTGGTTGTACGGACCAAGAAAGTATAACCCTGACTGTCAATCCATTGCCAGACATTATGGCCATGGCCGAAGCAGATACTATTTGTGAAGGAGAACAAGTGCAATTATTGGCTAGTGGGGCATTAACTTATAATTGGAGCTTGCCTGATCAGCTTTCCAATCCTAATATCCCCGATCCGATTGCTACGCCTCAAACGCGCAATACCACTTATCTCGTAACGGGAACTGATATCAATGGCTGTACCAATACTGCAGGTGTAGAAGTTGTAACTATCGAACGCCCAGTAACCGAGATTACGGGAGATAACTTCCTCTGTATTGGAGGTGAAATAGAGCTTTCTGCTTCAGGAGGAGATTATCACATTTGGAGCACCGGTGATACGGCAGACATGATCAGACTTACCCCTACTAATACCATAACG
>CAZHOC010000208.1:0-7589 GCA_964534295.1 uncultured Bacteroidia bacterium
CTCTCTCGGAGCTTATTTATAAAGATGAGCGTTCCTCGCAGCGGTATGCGATAAAAAAGCCACTCCCTTTAAAACCAGCCTCAGTGTTTAAACATAATTATGTGATTATTTATTAATGAATTTGAATAATTCGGTTTTAGTATCGTATTTAGGTATGTGAAGGCAGCCATTCATTGGGTACGCTCAATGGAAAATATTTGGGAGAATATGGGCTACCTCATCCAGACTGCTTAGCCCCCGAGGAGGGTGTTGAATTGAAATACGGCGATGAAAATCGCCTTTATTAACCATTTAACGCCCATTTTTATGAAGGTTTTACACATTAACTCGTCTCCACGTGGGGCAAGCTCAAGCACGCTTTCGGTTACAAACGCTTTTTTAGAAGGTCTTAAGAGTAAGCACGCTGATTTGGAAATTCAGCATCTCAATCTATTTGAAACCGACCTGCCAGCGGTAGCTGGAGAAAATATTGACGCCAAGTATGGTCTAATGATGGGACAAAATCTTACGCCATCTCAGCAATCTTCTTGGCAAAAATTAGAAGCGCTGATTCAGGAGTTCCTGGCAGCTGATGTTTATGTAATTACGGCTCCGATGTGGAATTTTAGCATTCCATATGTACTGAAGTATTACATAGATTCGATCGTGCAGCCCGGCTATTTGTTTAAGTACAACGAGCAGGGAATCCCGGTTGGCCTAGTGGAAGGAAAACGCATGATTTGTGTTACTTCTCGTGGAGGTGATTATTCAGAAAAAAGTCCATTCCATGCTTACGACTTTCAAATTCCTTATTTAAGGGCCATTTTTGGTTTCGTAGGCATAACTGAAATTGAATTTATTAACGCCCAACCGCTAGATATAGGCCCGGAAATACGCACTCAAGCATTGGCCGCGGCTAATTCACAAGCACAATCTCTAGCGGCAAACTATTAACCTACCCTCCCTATCATGTGGCCGGCGGAGCTAAGGCTTCGTCGGTTTTTTTGTGCTAATCTTCAGGCTTTGGGACGATTTCGATATGGGAGTTGTCGCAAAAGGGACCTGCTTTGCTGAGTTTACAATTGCAGAGTTTGACCTTTTTATCGCGTTTAACGCTAAAGAGGAGTGGTTTGTGTTTGCTGCCTTGATGGCTGCCGTCACAAAATGGCTGCGTTCGGCTGAAGCCGCACTGACACCAGAGATAATTTTTGCCTGCCTCTAGATGTATGGTGGTAGGAATTGGCATAGTCGTGTCCCCTCTTTCATATTCAGAAGAGAGTTCGCTATGCGCCTTCGGCGAACGCACAATCGGGTAAAGCATATTTGCTGTCCAATGATCTTCCGGATCGTTGATCAATCCAAATTCTTCAGGATATTGGCGGGTAAACTTAGCGGTACCAAATAGCTGATCCCAAATGGAAAACATATTGCCATAATTACCATTGGGATCACTCACACCATCTTGCATGGATTTGCCATGATGGGCGAAGTGAAATGCCGGTGTGATGATTAAGCGTTCTACGAAGGAGGCCAAAGGATTGAGCCACTTGTATCGGTATAAATATTGATCCCAGCGCGTCGTGCTATGTGAGCCAATAACAATCACTTGTTTGATGACGATAGCAACCGAGACTGCTAAACCCCCGCCCAACAAATTGATCAATGCAATCCACCAAATATTGGGCATTAGGACATAATAGAGAGCTGCGTTGCGGTAGGAAACAAAAAAGCCCATCTCTTCGGCTTGGTGATGGGCACGGTGTAATTTCCAAAGCCAAGGAGTCTCATGCGCGAGGCGGTGATACCAATATTGCAGAAGATCGTCTACCAAAAGGAAGCCAAAAAAGACGAGCCAAAAGTTTGCCCCAGAAATAGCGTTCGGCAAAGCCGGAAACCAAAGTGCCCCTAAGAAGCCTACTAGCAGCACGATACCAGGCTTGGTGAAGAGCACCAAAACCATAAAGCTGCCAAATTCTTGTATCCAATCACTGCCATCACGCTTGCTGCGATGCCAATAGCCAGAGAGTACTTCCATCCCGCCAAAAAAGAGGAGGATTAGGGGGACTAAATAAGTTTCGAGCGAGTCCATTTGAATATCCTTTTCGACAAGATACTCATGGCTAGATGGAATTTACTTTACAATTGTTAAGAATCCGATGGGGACACTTGACACAATGAGCTTATTACTGCTGTACCCCTTTGTATACCTGAAAATCGATCCAATTAGCCCCCAGGGTACTGTTTGAGAATTCTTGTCTACCTCAAAATTATTAGATGTTTACCTAAAATCATCCCATTGTATACTCTAAGTAGGCTAGGAAATATTGGCTGATAGGGAGCGAGGAGGCAAATTGGAGTTGTCAACTGATCGCAACTAGATTATGCGCCGAGCTTTCAAAATACCGGTCTTGATTTTGGCTCTTGTAATTATGGGAGGTATCAATCTCATGTTTTTACAAACAGAGCCTGATCTACTGGATCGCTTGCCCGATCTGAGCGTCAACGCTAACAATATCTACAGAGACTTTTGTGAGGATGAAGCCTATGCTCGCCAGACTTACTTGGATAAGGTGATAGAGGTAAGTGGATTGTTGAGATCTGTAGAAAAGAATACAGATGGGACCCTTTCTCTTATCCTGGGCTTTGAGAGCAGGTCGGGGCAGTTGCGGTGTGAATTGGATCAGGGAGACTATCCCAATCTTGATAAACTAAAAATTGGGGAGGCCATCACCTTAAAAGGATTTGGGCGAGACTATTTATTTGAAGTAGTCATGGATCATACGGTCATCGTAGAGCACTGAAAACAAAAACATACATGAGATATCAAAAAGAAGCAAAATTAGGATTCTCCATTATGGTTTATGGCTTAGCCTGGGGAGCGATTTTCTATTATTTGGATTTCTTTACTGGCTTTTATGTACCTAAGACAATTGATCAGGGAGTAGAATGGCCGACGATTTTGGCCTTTGTCTGGGACTTCGTACTGCTTTTGGGGCTCGGGATGCTACTTGAAACCACTCGCAAAGGCGATTTTAAGCTGCAATTACCAGCGGGTATGGATCGTAGCTTTCAGGTTTTGATGTATGTTTTGGCCTTAGTCTTTTTGGTGACTTTATGGCGTCCGATCAACATAGTTATTTTCGATCTTAGAGATCATGCCTTAGCGACAGTTTTCAGTGGTTGCTATTATTGGGGTTGGTGGATGTGTCTTATGGCTACCTTTTTGATTGATCATTGGAGCCGATTTGGGATCAGACAGCCTTTAGAACTAATAAACAGACCCAAGTTTTTACGAGCAAGAGCCTTGAAAACGCCTTTATTATACCTCTTGGTGCGTCATCCAGTCTATTTGGGCATGATCATTTTTCACTTTTCGACTCCCTACATGAGTGTTGGTCGTCTATTGCTAGCGGTGGGGATCACTTACTTTTTGCTGCGACAGATGGAGCTAGATGAAGCAGATCTTTTAAATCAATTTGGAGATCGTTATAGAGCTTACCAGCAGAAAGTACCCAAAATACTCCCTTGGCAACGTGCTCATCAAAGCGAGTTTGTACGTCCGCAAAACCTATTTTCCATCCTTGAAGAGCCTTATGAAGGATAAGGTTTAGATACTTAGCTGTTTTCCTTCTTTGGCGGCTTTTTCATCAAGGCCAGCGCCGATGGCAAGTCCGATGCCCATACCTAGGGGTAAACCTATCGCCAAAAGGCCCATATTTTCTTGCATAAACCCAAACATCATCCCGAGCGGTAGGCCGAA
Organism: uncultured Bacteroidia bacterium; assembly: GCA_964534295.1. Lineage (GTDB taxonomy): Bacteria > Bacteroidota > Bacteroidia > J057 > J057 > JBCAWW01. Next base: position 3,740 of record CAZHOC010000208.1, read on the forward strand.
AATGGTCATGCCTAAGGTCATCCAAAGCGTTTTGTGATATCCCTTTGGGCTTAGACCTGCATCTTTTTGTACGCGCTTGACGATATTGTTATAGGCTTTGCTTAAGCTTTTGGTGTAGGCCTTTGGCTCAGAAGTATCGGCATTGAGTCTATCGATTTCTGCCTGAACTGCTGCTTTGGTGTCTTCTGGAAGCTCCCTTTGGTTTAGGTCTTCAATTAGGGATTGGGTCTTATCAAAACTCTTCTGGAGCTTTTCGTTTCGACTAAGGAAATCAGGAGAAACGAGAGAATTGAACATGTGGGTATTGTGTTGTTTTATTAAAGATGAAAGAAAAAAGCTAAAGTTGAAAGAATCAATAAATACTTCACTTCTTAAAATTCGTTGAAATAAAATATCTCAAAAAGGGTTATTGCATAATAGTCCAATAATCAAGTTGTCTTGGCTGTATGACTATTTTTGGTTATTTTGTATAAACGAAATATACTTCTGTTCCAAATGAAAGAACGGCTTACAGATATTGAATTAAATAAAGAATGTAGGTTCTGTAATCCTCCTGACCAGGAGCGAATTATTTATCAGTCTGACAATTTCTATGTGATGTTATCACTAGGACCATTGGTGGAGGGTTACCTTTTATTGATAAGTAAACCTCACATCGATTGTTGTGGAGCATTTGATGATAAGCTCTCCTCAGAATTTCATTATCTGAAGGAATTGATCAAAGAGGTTCTAATTTCTAATTATGGGAGTTGTACTTTTTTTGAACATGGAAGGGCTGGGAGTTGTATAGATTTTGAAGATTCAAGTCTGCATTGCCATCATGCTCATCTTCATTGCCTACCTGTAGATCTAAGGCTTAACGACAAGGTAAGAGGTGCATTAAGACCTGTATTCTTTGAAAAGGGGGAATTCCAAAACATTTATCGAAGGTGGAATGAACCCTACCTATATATTGATGATGGACGGGAAGCCCTACACTTTCTAACCAAAAAGCCAAGGAGGCAATATTTAAGGTATTTAGTAGCGAAACAGTTGGGAAATATTCCCAAGACTGATTGGCAAAATCATCCTGAATGGGATCTTATTTATAAGGCCAAAGAAAAACTACAAGACAAGTTTAAGCAAGGGGAACTACTCAATTACTAGCAATGGCTCGCGAACGATTATATGCTAAGGATATCAATAAATTAATTGATACCAGTCTGAAGCATCTTATTGAAGAATATAGAGAGATAAATGGACAATATGGATGGCATCAATACTTAGGAATCAACAAGGTTGGTAATATAGCGAACGCTCAGGCCTTACTTTTATTTAAATATTTTAGACGTGAGTTTACAGACAAGCAAAAGGTCATACAAACTCTTATTGGTAATCAAACTGATTCTCCTTCGGATCAAAGCTTTCATGGAGGGTGGTCTTATGTTTCTTCATTTGATAAAGCTCCAACAACTGAATGCACATCTTGGGTATTGCTTGCATTGCAAAATGAGCTTGACCAAGGGAATCCAGCCATTACACTTGGGTTAGAGTGGTTGGTGAAGAATCACAAGAGTAATAATACAAAGCGAGATATTGGTTGGGGAAGTACTGAGGACGGTGAATCAAAAATTTACGCGACTTGTCTTGCACTAAGGGTTATTCAATATGCTCGTTTATTTGGGTTACCCGTTTACGAAAGTAGTTTTCGGTGGCTAAAAAGTGCTCAAAATCTTGATGGTGGTTGGGGGGATACAGCTTCAAGTGCTTCAACAGTAACACATACCGCTCACGCTCTTATTACTTTAAGGCGATGTGGATTGGAGTGTGATTCTGAATGCATCCAGAAAGGACGGGATTGGTTAATTAAGAATTTCGACTTTAAGGATATGTGGATGAGTCGGACAGATGGAGGACTCAACGAGTTTATGGAAATACCCTATTATAATAACGGTGAAAAAGATCCTAGAAGGATAAATTATTATCATTATTCGTTACCCTGGGCTATTTATGCCTTAATCCGTTGTGATCGAATGAACACTACCGAAGTCTTTCAAGCGATTAAATATTTAGTTGAAATTAATATTAATGGGAATTGGATTCATCCATATTTAGCAGAAAAAAATCATTATACAATCTGGTCAAAACATGATGCCCTTTTAGTCTTTCATGAGCTAGTATATCACTCACATAATTGGTCTGAGTTAAAGTATCTGAGGATAAATAATAATGTTATGACTTATAACTATAATGGATCAAATTCGAATTTCTTTCAGCGTTTCATGGGTTTCTTTCAATAATATCTGCGAAACCTGCCATAAACTACCCTAAGTATATGAGTATAGTGGATTTAGCGTTCTTGTATTGAACTCTTAATCTCCAATACCATGAAAGCATTCAGCACCTTCTTTTTTCTCATGCTAAGTTTCTCGCTAAGTGCCCAGAACTTTGACATCGAGCAATGTGGGCTCGATAGTAGTTTCACCCTTAACGCAGATGAAGCTGCATATTTTAATGAAATCCTCAATGATCAGCGCCAAGATTTTGATTTTATAGGCAAGAAAGTTGCCTTTGCCAGTGGGAATAATGGACATATTCCGTCCAATAAATTCCAATACTTTGCTCAAGATGGGCGCCCGCGTTATGAAAGTGGAGCTTCCGTGGTCAACCAGCTTATCATTCTAACCGATAGGGAAAAGGCTCAATTTCCTGAGCTTGATGCGATCATTATTAGTTGGTCAAAGGTAAAGGTGGATGGTCGGAAAAGAGAGAAGCTCCTTTCTCTATTGAGTGAGTAGAGGAGCAAAAAATAAAGGCCCCTGCAAGACTTAGAGATACTTTGGTTGTCTCATTGTTCCTAGAAATAATTTGTGATTAGACAGGCATTTCCTCTCAGATCATTTTTGTTTTTATCACCCTTCGGGGAACGCTAAGTCAGATAGTTCAGGCTATGCTTATTTATTTCCTCCTAAATCGGTAGAATTATCCTCAAGATGGCTTGAAAGGCATTTTTGCCAGCGAAATAGCGTAATTTTGCCTTTTGCGTTTACTGTGATTTTTCGAAAAATCCATGTGTAAATATGAAATCTTTTAAATATATTCTTGAAAAGGGACTTGCAAGCCTCGCCATGCTATGGGTTAAAAGTTTTGATTAGGTGATTTGAAAAAAGATTAAACAAAAGGACTTTGCTTGATTCCCTGGCATCTCACAAAAAGAGTACAACTGTCATTTTTACTCTACTTTTCCCTTTGAGGAGACTTGGAGAAGGAGGTTTTTTTTGTTTATTGAAAATGACGAATAGTTGAACAATTGTTGGGTTTATCCCTTTTCTCAGTATTGAACCCTTCTGTCCTTTCAGACTATTAAGCCCACTCAGTCGCTAAGTAGCTTTTGTCTTTTTTAAGCGTCATGATATTGTAATAATTGGAATGACTCCTTAGTCAATTCACACCTAACGCCAATTATTATGCGAAACCTCAAAAGAGCAGGCGCTTCCCTAGCGCTCGCCTTACTCTTTTCCTCTATTGTATTTGCACAGACCCCTAGTCAAAGGGAAACTATTACCGAACAATACGATAGGGTAAAACTGGACTCTTTAAAAAATAGTCTGCAAGCAAGTCAACAGGCTGCCAAAGCTCAGGCGGTTCAGCTTGCCTCCGAGAATGGATGGCCTATTTCCTATAATCTCGCCAACGGTTTTGGCCGAGCCGAAATCGCCAAGATCGGCCCTAATGGTCAGCCCATTTATTATATCACTGACAATGTAGATGCAGCCACTTCTACTCGTGCGGATCACCTAAATAGCGGCGGATCGCTTGGATTGAGCCTAGATGGCCAAGGTATGACCGCACACGTTTGGGACGGTGGTCT
>CAZHOC010000209.1:0-7550 GCA_964534295.1 uncultured Bacteroidia bacterium
TAAGTAACAGGACCAGGGCTTGGGCTAGTACTCGTTGCGGGAACCGCGTCTGGTCCAAAGTCCCAAGCATAAGAAGTAACATTCATTTCACCATTGTAAGCAAAGGTGAAGCTATTACCAGCAAAACACTGATCGGCAACAGGAGCAATACCAGCATTTGGTAATGCGAGCACATTAATGGTCTGGCAATTGAGATTGGAGATACAACCATTTTCTTCTACCTGAAGGCAGACTGTTTTCACTCCAGGAGTGAGCCACTCAACAACAAATGGACCTCCACCAGTACCACTGACCACTTGGCCTCCATCGAAGTTCCAAGTATAACCAGCATTTACGGTAGCATTACCGGTATAAGTGATTTGAACATTATCATCTAAACAAACGTCCGTTTGTAGATTGAAATCAGCAGTTGGGATCTGGTTGACAGTAGTGGTTTGCGTTACCGTAGGGCTTACACAACCATTTTCAATCACGGTCAAAGAAACGTCTTTGGAACCAGGTGATTGCCAAGTTACCCCAAAAGGTCCAGGGCCATTGCCACCAGAACCACCGTCAAAGTCCCAGACGAAGGTAGAGCCAGAGCCACCTGAACCAGTATATAATACCTGAGCAGGCTGACCTTCGCAGACAGGGCTGGAGAGAGTAAAGCTTGCCGTAGGAATAGAGTTAACAGTTACCGGGATGATAGTAGTATCAGAAAGACAACCGTTCTGCTCGACAGAAAGACTTACAAACTTAGTACCTGGGGTCGCCCATGAAACTTGGTGAGGACCAGGTCCAGTAGTAGAACCTGTACCACCATCATAGTTCCAAGTGAAGTTAACACCTAGGGTCTGAGCGGAAGCATAAACCACAGAGGTAACTTCGTTGATACAAACAGGTTGCTGGATCGAGAAGTTAGAAGGAGGTTTCGGAGTAAATGTTACAAGGGCAGTATCTAAGGCGACACATCCATTGGCGTCAGTAGCCGCTAAGTAAAATGGAATAGTAATCGGGTTACTGGTACCATTGTTAAGCGAGACACATGGTTGAGCGACATTGGTAGGGGTACCCCCACAGAAGCCTTGGTTACCCGGTGAAGACCATTGATAGGTGTAACCCGGCTGGGCTGCAGTACCAATAGTACCCGTTTGACTCGGACAAACCGAAATATCAGCACCCGCATCGGCAGTAGCAGTATTACTCATACTGATAGAACCAGTAGCGTTAAGCGTTTGACCAGTGAGTGAGTCAAAAATAGCTAGGTTATAGTTATAGGTACCAGGACCTGGGAAAGTATAAATTAAGGAGTCTCCTGTTCCGAATAGACCTCCACCACCAGTCCAGGTGTAAGCTGTATTAGGAGCGGGGCCACCACAGATGGAAAATAATCCGTCATAACAACCTACAAGGGAGGCGTTAGCAGTATTTGAACTTGGACAAGAGCCCACATCAAAGACTATAGTATATTGGTTAATACCAATAATTGGACAACCGTCATCCACTACAGATACCAGCAATTGGAATAGGCCCGATTGAGTCGGGGTCCAACAGAATTGGCCTGTAGGAGGAATAGTTGAGGTAATCGTATCTACTGGCACACCTGGATTTGCGGCGTTAGAGAAAACGCCTCCAGGAAGCTGATGGAAAACGTACATTTGCCAAACCTGCCCAGAGTCTGAATCAAAGCTTGGGATATTGATACATACTTCATCACAAGCACAAGCATTGACAGTGAAACCATTTACTGAAGCGCCTGGGCTGTTAGTAGTAATATTAGATATTGTTGGAGATTCATTTACCTGACCGAAAGCGGCACAGTCAATAACGGTGATCTGCATATCACGCAGTACTTCGCCGATTTTGACACCATTGCGGTATTCTTCCACGATGATACACATTACAGCTGTTACCTGTGGGCCGTTAGTCGGCGGAGCAGGCGCAATGTTAATATCACCAGTGAAGGAGTTCACGGTAACGTTCCATCCAGCACCGAGTGGCTGAGTAGGAGAGAAACCTGGACCATAACCAACGTTTACACCTGGATCATCCAAACAAGGTCCAAGTGAGTAAACCAATGAATCTCCATCCGGGTCAAATGCCCCTTGGTTGAAGGTAAAGGTTTCACCTTGACATAGGTAAGGAATAGGTGGGTTAGAGAACTGAGGAGAAGAGTTACACGGAGTGATAGAGGTATTAATTGTGGTAGAACCAGAATAAATACCATCATTAGCCGCTCCTGAGTTAATGGCGCCATTACGACAACAGGACTCCCACTCAATTACGTACTCGTTACAGTTGGTATTACAGAAATCAAAGTCCTGATAGTAGGTGGCTTCTGCAACCCCTCTCAACTGCCCAGGGGTACCATCACACTCAGTCGTCGCAGTAGGACAAACTGGGGTAACCTCTAGGTATGAGACAAACTGCCAACCTCCTAAACCAACGGGATCATTACAACCCGGAGTAGTACCGAAAATATCAAAGGTACCAGCGTTGGGAGCTGCGGGTGCATTACCCGGTGCATTAATTACCGGGGTCGGTGTAATAGAAGTACTTACACAATCGTAATAGGTAGTAACGTAAATACGATAAGTACATGGTCCAATACACTCATAGGAGATGTCGACTCCCATAAAGTGAGACCCTAGAACCGATTGAACACTTAAAATGAGCATCATTCCCATCAAAAGAAGGATGCGATTGAACGATTTCATATTAGTAGCAAATAAAAGTTCTCCATTCACATTCATTATCTAGCCAAGCTAAGCAAAAATAGGGATTTATTAATCATTAAGCTAGAATGAGCTGTAACGAAGTGGCAATATTCTCGTAGAAGGTTGCCCAGCTGTCTTACGAGATATTACATGTAATTAAAACAGATATTAATTCAAAAGTGCGGAATATTGACAAGGATAAGACTAAATTTATATGACACTTTTTAGTCATTTTGTAACATTTTAACAAAATTATCCTATCTCTTGGGAGTCTGGCCGTCTGCATGTTCATAGTTGCAATGCTTAGGTATCAGAGTTAAGCGTTCTGCGAAGCAGTAGAAGAAGAAAAAAATCTTACCCTTGTAAGCGTAGTTTTCTCCAGATTTCTGTTGAAGTGTAGATTTTACATTTAGCAAAATCACCTGCGTGAACTTTTGGCTATGCATCTACAAAAGCCTTATATATAAGCTGCAAACAAATAACAGTCAGCACATTAATCTTAACCAAAAACGCATCTTTGCCGTCAGGTGAAAGCAACAATCGTATGGAAAAACCATTTTTTTTTCTAATTTCAGGGATTGTAAAATCATGCCGTCCTCTTAACAAATATTAGATCGGCTTCTCCGTTATCTTGTTATCCGCCCTGATTAGACAGGGATCATCGCAAATTTGCCCAAAAGGATCATGAAACAGACGCTTTACTCTCTCATTACGCTATTATTATTGTCGATCAGCTTTGATGGACTTCAGGCCTCGCACTATATGGGCGTGGACATCTCGTACGAATGTATTGGTCCTTGTACCTATCGTATTACCCACAAAAGTTATTTCGACTGTGATAATACCGCGATAACAACAACCCCGGTATATCCGCCACCGCAAACTACCACTGCGGTTCCCTTTGCACCGGGCCCACTAAACTTTAACGCCTTAGGTCAGCCAGGTTGTAACCCTCCCACTCCAATTGGTGGTTGGGTACTTGTATCTTACTTTGAGGTAACTCCTCTTTGTCCAGATGCTCTGAACCCTCCTCCTGGTACTGCTTCTTCTACTGAGTGTGATGGAACTAACATCAATGCACCTATCAATGGTGTAGCTGAGGGTGTGTACTATCAGGATTATAACTTCTGTAACACTAACTGTGATTCTTTCCTCATTGAGTGGGACAATTGCTGTCGTAACGGAGTAATTACTTCTATTGCCAATCCGGCTTCAACTGGGATGTTTACAGGTCAGACCAAAGTTGACCTTACATTGACTCCTTGTAATAGCTCACCATTCTTCCAGAACAAACCAGTACCTTATATCTGTGCAGGACAGTTGTTTACCTTTAACCAAGGTGCAATCGACCCAGATGGTGATTCACTTTCATACTCTTTAGGTACTTGTTTCGATGAGCCACCGAGTGTTCCGGTAGTTTATAATAATGGCCATAGTCCAATACAACCGCTTGGTCCTACTTGGGACGTAACAGTAAATCCTCTTACTGGGGACGTAACCATGACTCCTTCTCCAACTGGAGCAGTTGTAGTTGGTGTTATGTGTATTGTAGTAACCGAGTGGCGCAATGGAGTACAAATTGGCCAGGTATCACGTGATATGCAGATTACAGTACTACCAAACTGTACTTCTTCTAACCCCATTACTGGTGGTATCGAGTCTAACTCCTTGACCATCGGCCCAGATAGCGTTCCTGCATTCCCGCTTTCTTATAATGAAGCAAGAACCTGTGCGGGTTCTGAGATCTGCTTTGACATCCCGGTAATCAGCCAGGATCCAAACTTGTTCTACACCCTTTCATGGAACCAGAACATTCCAGGTGCGACTTTTGTAGACGCGACTAACTCAACCATTGTGAATTCGATTTCAGGCGCTTCGCCTGTAGCAACATTCTGCTGGACGCCGCCATTGACGGCAAGTGGAGCCTACTTCTTCACGGTTACAGTTAATGATGATGCTTGTCCAGTACCTGGATTTAACCAATATACGATCATCGTTTATGTAGACGATGTCTTGGAAACTTCCCAAGCGATAGGAAACTATGTTGGCTGTAATGAAATGGAGCTCGTAGCCTTACCAGTATCTACGATACCAAGTGTTTACAATAATATATTCCCGGTAACACAGTGGTCTGGTAATGGTAACCTTCAATTCAATCCGAATACCAGTGATTCTGCCTTCACTCACTTATATCCAGCTCCAGGTCTTTACAACTTCAGCCTACAATTAGAAGATACCTTTGGTTGTAACACAGTGATTCCTGGTTTCACCACTCTACCAGGCGGTGTAACCGCTAACGCTGGTTCTGACGTGTCGATTTGTTCTAACTTTAATTTCCCTCTGGGAACGCCTGCTATTCCAGGGCAATATTATAGTTGGAGCCCAGGTACGGCCTTGAGTGATCCGACTTTGGCTCAACCTACCTTTATGTATCCAAATACAGGTAGTGTGCAGGATACCCTGAATTACATTCTAACAGTAACAGATAGCGTTTGTACTACGGTTGATTATACACGAGTAATCGTTAACCCAACTCTACAGACTTCCATCTTCCCCAATAACCCAGTTATCTGTATCGGAGACCAGCAAATCCTCTCTGCGACAGGTAATATCTTAGGTGGTAATACTTATCTATGGAGCACAGGTGATACTTCACAGAATATTACAGTTAACCCGACTTCTACCACTACCTATTCTGTAGTATCCTTTAACAACGGTTGTTCTTCAGATGAAATCTTCGTTACCGTTGACGTAACGGTTGGACCTCCAGCCTTAGTTTCTGGTAACTTCCAAGTTTGCCCTGGTGGATCTACTACCTTGACTGCATCAGGTGGTGATACTTATTTATGGAGTGCTGGTAACTTCACCCAGCCTTCAATCACCTTAGCAGGGCTAAATACAGACTCTACCCTTTGGGTAATCGCGTACGACGTCAACGGTTGTCCTGGAGACACTACCTTTGTTACAGTTCAAGCATATGATGAGCCAGTAGCAGACTTTAGTACACCAACTATTTGTCAAGGCTTAAGCAGTAGCTTCTCCGATCTTTCAGCCATCAACAATGGAACGATCGTAGGTTGGACTTGGGACTTTGATGACAATAGTACTTCTACTGAGCAAAACCCTGTTCACAATTATGCCTCTCCTGGTAATTATGATGTGAGCTTGACAGTAGTAAGTAGTAATGGTTGTACCAATACCATAACCCGCACCATTGAAGTAGAGCCAGTACCAGTTGCTGACTTTAGCTTTACCAATGCTTGTGAAGGTGATGCAAATACTTTCCAACAAACCGCTGGCATCCAGCTTGGAAGTGTAATTACTGGTTATAGCTGGAACTTTGGAGATGGCAATACTGCAGTGGGTACCAACACCTCTCACACCTATGGAGGTTATGGTTATTACAATGTAACCTTGAGCGTGGTTTCTGATGCAGGTTGTACAGATGACTTCACTCGTACAGTATTTGTCAATCCTAACCCGATTGCAGACTTCGAAATCATTAGCGCTTGTGAAGACAGTCTCGTACTTGCTTCATCCGCTTCTACCGTTGCAGGTTCGCTAGATTACATCTCTAATCACGATTGGGAGTTTGGTGATCCAAGTAGTGGTGCTGCCAACAATTCTACCCGTGTGAATCCTTCTCACGTTTATAACACAGCAGGATTCTATGATGTAACCCTTACCGTTACCACTCAAAACGGTTGTACGAATACCATCCAGCGTAACATTGAGATCTTCCCAGATCCGGTAGCTAACTTTACTTACGATGAAACTTGTGAAAATGTATTCACCGAGTTTATTGATCGTTCGCAAAGCGTACCTTCAACGCCAATCTCCAACTGGTCTTGGGACTTTGGCGATGGTAATGAGGCTAATGTTCAGTTCCCTGAGAATAAATACTCCCTCACTAGCGGAGCGGGTACATATGATGTACGTCTAGCAGTACAAACTACTGCAGGCTGTGTGGATACCCTCACTCAAGCAGTGCTCATTAACCCACGTCCTTTCCCAGGATTTGCCGTTCAGGAAGTTTGTCTAGGTGATACCTCTAAGTTCTTTGGAGGTGCTGATATTGCTGAAGGAAGTATCGCTAGCTGGTCTTGGGACTTTGGCGATGGCTCTACTTCTAGCCTACAAAACCCTGAATATCTGTACACAGTATCAGATATCTACCGTGCAAATCTTACCGCAGTGAGCGATAGTGGCTGTGCGGCACAGGTAACTCAAAACGTAATGGTTAGTCCACTACCAAACCTTACAACTATCACCAACGATACAGTTTGTTTTGGTAACCAAGCCTTCCTACTTGCGACTACTGAGCCAACTTCAGTTATTCGCTGGTATGCAAGCCTTGATAATGTAGACAATAAAAACCCATTGTATACTGGCTTTACATTCACCACTCCTCCTCTACCACTTGAAACTACCTACTATATCGAAGGTCTTTCTGACAGAGGATGTATTAGTGTACCACAGCCGGTTACCGCTTTCATCTACGATAGCCAAGACCTCACCATTGTACCAGACAAAGAGGAAGTTGAATTGCCATTTGGACTGGTAAACTTCGCTTCTACTAGCACGATCGATCTTACTGATTGGAACTGGAACTTTGGCGATGGTAACACTTCTAATGCCTCTGATCCATCTCATGAGTATCAGTATCCAGGTCGTTATGAAGTGAGCTTGCAGGCAACAGATATCAATGGTTGTGAAATAGAGACCATTGTTACCATTGAGGTAAAAGAAATCATCGAAGTTTATCTTCCTTCTGCCTTTACGCCAAATCAAGATGGTCGCAACGATACTTATAAGATCGGTGCTTACAACATTAACTTCGAAGCCTTCAATATC
>CAZHOC010000210.1:0-7540 GCA_964534295.1 uncultured Bacteroidia bacterium
CACCTCTTGCGTTCGTTTTGAAACCGCTTCCTGCGCGCACCCAGCCAAAGCCTCTGAAGGTATGCTTTGCACAAGCTGGGCTCCTGCTAAGGTTGCCTAAATATTTTGCGTTCAATTGAGCGTTTGTTTTTGTGAAAAGCAAAAGCACCCATGAGATACAAATCATGGGTGCTTTTGACTTTTAAGGCCATACGATAATGCCGAAATGAGTACAATCCCTTCTACATTGGGGGTTCGATATTCGTAATTCAGAGTTCCAGCGTTCTGCGAAGCAGCCTCACAAAAAAAGCTCGATCCAATGACCGAGCTTATATCTGCTAATCTAGTGCCTAAGACTATTCGAGTCCTTTGAGGTATTCTCTTAGGCGAGTGAAATGGATTTCCATTTTTTCTTTGGCTAATTGAGGATCGCCAGCTTCTATGGCCTTATAAATTTCTTCATGCTTTTTGATCTCTGAAAGGGCTTCGTCGCCTTCACAAACCTTGCCTTGATCATAAGTGCCAATAATTTCAGGGGCAATCAAGTGAAGTAAAGTGTTCAAGGCGCTATTATGACTGGCTTTGGCAATCTCAAGGTGAAAGAGAATGTCCTCCTCTAAGTATTCATTGCCCTCGATTAGCTTTTCCTTGAAGGCGTTAAAAGCGGTCTTGATCTTCTTTAGGTCTGCCTCAGATCTTCTTTGGGCGGCATATTGTACGATGACTAACTCAAGCCCTATTCGGGTTTCGATTAATGCCTTGAAATCAGGTGCTTCAAGTTCTTGAAGATTGTCCAAGATGCCGTTCATGGCCAGTCTACCAATATTGGCTATGAAAGTGCCACTTTGAGGCTTGGATTCCAGCAGACCGTAGAATTCTAACTTTTGGATGGCCTTACTCAGATTCCTGCGGCTTACCCCAAATTTATCCGCCATCGTTCTTTCTGGCGGTAATCGATCTCCTGGCTCTAAATTCTTGTAATTGATTAAATCCTGGATCTTCGCAATGATTTCATTCTGGATAGCTTGGTTTTCTTTATGTACGAGGATTTCCAATTTCATACGTCAAAAAATGCTTTTTACAAGTATCATGTCTGGCTTAGGACTACCCCCTCATTCTTAGAAAGAATTGTGTATCCATCATGATCTAAGTGATCCATTTAATGAAGGGAAATTACAAAAAACATGTTTATATCCCCTATATCCAGTCAAAATGACTATATGTTCATCTGATAACAAAAGTCATCGATGCGAAGACGGATTGGGGTGCCACTTCTGTAAATCACCCTAACACCCTCCCCAATTTAGCGCAGGCTTGTTACCTAAGAAAAGGCTAAGCCCCCATTAATATCAAAGTTGGCACCCGTTACAAAAGAGGTCTCATTTGAGGCTAGACAGCCTACGATATTGGCTACTTCTTCGGGCCTTCCCTCTCTACGCAAAGGAGTCTTAGCCGCTACCGTTTCCCTCACATTGTCAGGAGTAAATGTGTCATGAAAAGTCGTAGCAATTAGGCCAGGACAAACGGCATTAACCCGGATACCTTCTGGTCCAAGTTCTTTCGCCATTGATCGGGTATAGGTCATGATGGCCCCTTTTGAGGCAGCGTAAGCCGAAGAACCACTACCACCACCATCCCGTCCGGCTTGAGAAGCGATATTGATTATAGAACTTCCGGTGGGCATATGATGGATCACGGCTCTGTGCATCATAAAGACTGACTTGAGATTCAGGTCCATAACAAAGTCCCAAAAGCCTTCATCCATCTCCTTTAGCTGTTTACGGCCTACTAATCCACCAGCATTATTGACTAAGACATGAATGCTTTCCCCAAAGGCTTTTTGACTTTCTTCGACCAAACGAAAACATTCATCCCATTTGGTCAAATCTGCTTTTACACCAATGGCGTTACCTCCAGCTTCCTTGATAATTTTGAGAGTCTCCTCCGCATCTTTTGGAGTGTTATAGTAGTTCACCACCACATTGGCTCCCATAGAGGCCAGTTTGATCGAGATAAATCTCCCGATATCCCGCCCTCCACCTGTAACGATGGCTGTTTTATCTTTTAATTCCATGTATGTAATTAGTTTATAGTGCTTAATGTTAGTGTGTTTTTTAGGTCTGTGCTGATAAATTGAACATTCTGTAGGATTTACATCTTTTCCCAGATGGCAATGATTCCATTGTAGGAAATGACGCAGGCAAATACGAGAGACAAGACCAATCCAATATTAAGTCCCCAACCTGCCTTATGCTCCGCCATTAAGGCTTTTTTGTTGATCAAAATGATGATGCCAATAATGACCAGTGGCAAAACAAAAACATTAAATACCTGCGTCAAGATTTGGGCTTCGATCGGGTTTACCCCTAGTAGGGGAACGGTCAAGCCAATCAGGCAAGCCAGAGCAGCTAAGAGTTTAAACTGCATAGAAGAGGTATCTAATTTTCCTTGCCGATAGTCTGCTATCATTAAGGGAGCGATCATCAAAATGGGAAAAATGGAGGACAAGCCAGCTGTAAGCGTTCCCATAAAAAATATGACGATGGCAAATCTCCCTGCTATTGGCGTGAGGGCAGTAACCATGTCCAAAACTTTGTTTACGACTGTACCGCTTTCAAAGAATGCTCCCATCGCGGCTGCCATAATGGAGCCACTGATAATAAATATCAAAATCGCTGCCCAGATGGCGTCCTTTTGTTGGACTTTTAGGTCGGATTTTGTCCAGCCTTTGCCTTGAATAAAAAGCGGGCGGGAAATAAAAGTTGCTGAGGCCATGGTAGTTCCTACAAAGGCAGCCACCAACATTCGTCCCCCTTCTACCTGTGGAATAGAGGGAATGAATCCCTTCGCAATATCAATCGGATCAGGCAGCACGATAAATAGCGAGAGCAAAAAGGAAAGACCCATTAAGCTCACAAAAAAGAGGAGTATCTTTTCGAAGATGGCGTATTTACCGTTCCATAAAATGGTATACATAATCCCAATCACCAATATCGCAACAGCCAAAACCCACCAATACTCATTGCCCGCAATAGCAGGGAAAAATAGTGCTAAGGTTTCAACAATTGCATTGGTGGAGATACCTAAAATACCGGTTAGAGAATTCCATTGGCCGAAGCTGATCCCCACGATAATGAGGATAGAAATAATAGGCCCTAACTTCAAATGCTTTCTAAAGGCATAAAGCGCTGTCTCACCGGTAACTAAATAATATCGCCCAAAGGCTTCCATCAATACCCAAGAAAACAAGCAGCTCAAGGCGAGTACCCATAACAATTGCATGCCGTAACTACTACCCGCGACGATCATTGAAGTTACGCTGCCGGTGCCTATGGTATAACCGATGGCAAAAATGCCGGGTCCGATTCCCAAGAGGAATTGGTATAGTCTCTTTAGCATGCTTGTGTAATTAGAGATCAGCTAGAATGGACCAGCTGTTTTGGGTGAAGATATTGAAGCGGTCTATGAATTAGCTCCGTCAAAAAGCCTTGTTTGAGAGGCCTTTTGCCTCCCTCAAGAGTCAAATAATGACTAAAAAGCTAATTCATAGACTTTCAATAGTTGGCTGAGTCTTTTTTGGGGGCACCGCTTCGCGGAACGCTTATTCGAAAAAGACTTGCCTCAAAACTCATTAAAATGCTAAGTCAGCAGCTATTGAGATTAATACCCATCATTTTGGGTAATCACACCAAAGCTAGCCAGCACTTCTGATACTGGAATAGGGAATAAGTGATACTTACTATCTACTGTTTCGCCCATTTCTTCATTAACCGTACCCGTACGGACAAGGTCAAACCAACGCTGTCCTTCAAAAGCAAGCTCCAGTCTTCTTTCGTCCTGGATCGCCTGTCTCACCAAGGCTTGCGTACTCAATACTGTATGATCTAGTGGATCAAGTCCAGCTCTGGTGCGGATTGGATCTAAGAGATCAAGTACTGCCTCTGCCGAAGAGCCATTCTCATTTAGCGTCTCCGCATATAGGAGGATGACATCAGCGAGTCTTAACTCAATCCAATCGTGATCTGGACCTCCTGTTTGAGGGAACTTAGGCGAAGACATGCTAGCCGTGTCAATGGTTACCGCTGCTCTTAAATCGCCAGGATTAGCGTCGAAGGCATCGACTAAATCCTGCTCTAATGGATTCAGAGACTTAGTATCTAGTCCTCCTGACCATGACCAAAACTCAGAGAAACCATATTCATCTACTACAGAGCTTGAGATTTGAGTTGCAAAAAGGATTTCAGAGTTCAAATCATTGGCTTCACCAAAGATATCAGCAAAGTTTTCTTGCAAGCTAATGCCAGCGCCTTCTGCTCCGTTTACCACTGCTGCTAGTGGAGCTTCGGCACTACCAAAGTCTCCCAATTGCACGTATACTTTGCCTAACATTCCTTGAGCCGCTAAGCTGGTGGCTCTGCCATTTACACTTTCCACACCTAAGGCTTGAATAGCGTCCTCTAAGTCAGGGATGATTACATTGTTGTAAACGTTCGCCGCAGGCTGCCTGGCCAAAATTGACTGATCCGTTACACTCGGAGTGGCAGTAAGGTTTACCGGTACATCTCCAAATACTCTTACTAGCTTGAAGTAAGAAAGCGCTCTCAAGAATTTGGCTTCGCCAACTTCTGTAGGATCCTCAGAGTTTTCAATCACATTGTTGGCACTTAAGATAGACTTATAGAGGCCTGAATAAAATGGACTGAAAAATTGGTCTTCCATGTCTATTAAGTTGGGACCGAACTCATCAAATTCAGTGTAGGGAGCCTCAAACATAAAGGCATTGTCTGATCTAAAGTCTCCCATTACCGCCATTGGCGTTACTGAGGCATGCTGATAGAAATAGGCAGCATTTAATACTCCTTCATAGTCTGTGAGGGAGTTTGAACTCGCAATATTCGGTGGAAATTGTTCCAAGGGCTCACAGGCTGTTACGAACATAAACAGCATGGTGGCCAATACTATATATAGTGATTTCATTGTTTTATTAGTTGAAATTGACATTTACCCCAAGCGTAAAGCTTCTTACTACTGGGCTTGCTCCTACTTGTACTCCATAAGTAGTTGGGCCTAAGTAGCCGCTATTTGTGATTTCTACCCCTTCAGGGTTGAAAGAAGTGTAGTCGCTACCCATGATGTACAATAGGTTCGTAGAAGCAACGTAGATTCTCGCTGATCTTAAGCCTAGTTTGTTGACGAGATTATAACCGATGGTCAGGTTTCTCAGAGCCATATAGGAGGCGTCCTGTATCATGGCGTCTGTTTGGTTACGGTTACGCTCATAATGCAAGCCATTATGATCTGCTATACCGTTTCCTTCGGTATCAAAGCTAGAGCGCAATCTGCCACCCCATTGTGAGTTGTAGTAGAGAGGGTCAATATTGTATACCTCACCTCCTTGAGCTCCTTGGAGCTGGAAGGATAGATCAAAATCTCCATATCTCATCTGGCTATTTAAGCCCCAGTAGAAGTCAGGTGTATTTTGTCCAATTTTGACTAAGTCCCCACCTTCTTCAACGGTACGAGTTCTATCAATTACGCCATCGCCGTTTTGGTCAACAACATAGCTCTCACCACTATTGATGCCATTATTTCTGGTTGGATCTGCAACGTATACCATCTCCACTGGTCCAGTGGTTTCAAGCCCCCACATCTCGCCAATTTCACCACCTACATAGTTTCTAAATACAGGTCCTCTACCACTTTGACCATAGATGGTACGTGGGAGTTCTTCTAGATTTCCTAGATCTGTGATTTCGGAGTTAACGGTAGAAAGGTTACCACTCATGGTCCATCTAAAGTCTCCATTATTGACGATAGCAGCCCCTAGCTCAAATTCAAGTCCTGAACTTTTTACATCACCAGAGTTTAGTGCGATAGATGTGGTTCCTAATACTTCTGAAACGCTTTGGTTGATCAGGATGTCTTCAACATTTGAAGTATAGTAGTCTACACCAATGGTGAAGCGATTGCCTAAGAAGCCCAAGTTAAGTCCAATATTAGTTTCAGTATTGGTTTGCCAAGTCAAGTCTGGGTTGGCAATGTCAGAAGGGATGAGGAAGGCATTACCCAATACCGCTGCTTGGGGGTTGAGAAGACTCAACGCATTATAAGCACCCAAGAAAGCTGTAGTTCCCAAAGAACCATAACTAGCTCTTAGTTTGATATCCGTCAAAAACTGAGAATTATACCAATTTTCATTGTGCATGTTCCATCCTACAGAAAAGGCTGGGAAGGTCTCGAAACGATTGTTGGCACCAAAACGAGAATCACCGTCTCTTCTTACAGATACAGAGGCCAAATAACGATTGTCAAAAGCATAGTTTACACGACCAAAAATACTTTGACGGGCGATTGTTTCATCTCTTTCGGAAATACTAATATCCGCAGGATCTAGAAGTCCGTAGTTGAGCGGCTGACCAAAAGGAAGATTGGTGCCTCGCAAAGTGAGGCCTGTGATGTAAAAGTTCTGGAATTCAATCCCTGCTACAGCAGAAACATCATGCTTTCCTAAAGTCTTGGCATAATTCAAGGTTGTCTCACTGAGTACAGAAGAACGTTTTACGTTAACTCGATCTAAGTCTGTTTGCGTTGTGCGTGCCCTAGAATCTGCTTCCAAAGTCTGCGAATAAAAATCACGAGTATCACTGATATCGCCCCCCAGCACGGTTCGTAAATTTAATCCGTCAATGATGTTGAATTGGAGATAGGAGCTCACATTACCGAAAAGTGTTTTCTGCCATCTGTCGGCATTGTCCAATTTAGTCGCTGGACCCGCATCTCCCGATCCGCCAATACCATTACCACTTCTACCATAATGCCAGTCTTGAGCCGTCATGCCTGGTTCCAAGGTATAGATACTGCTATTCCAAGGGGCATCGTCTCCACCTCTAAAACCAGAGTCAAAAGAGGCTAGTCCTAAAGCTTGTGCCTGCTGATCTAGCTGTTGAACAAAAGCAATAGAAGCCTCTGTATGATAAATAGGGTGAACACTATAGGCTCTTAAAAGGTCGCGCATATCATGGGCAACGATATCTCTATCACCCAAGAATCCATTGACATTTATACCTGCTTTAATACGTTCGCTCAGCTTTGCGTCTATATTTACGCGTGCATTATATCTTTCAAATCCTTGCGTGATCACCACCCCTTGGGTGTTGAGATATCCTAAAGAGGCATAATAACTGACATCTTCAGTACCGCCGCTGATGCTTAGATCATGATTAGTGCTATAACCCGTTCTGAAGAGCCAATCTTCAACGGCTACTACATCAGGAGAGTTTTTAAAGGCATTTAGCCTGTAGTTCAGAAGCTCCGGATCCATTTCTGAAACATCAAATGTTCCGTCTGCGATGCCGTTTTCAATCGTAGTAGCCCACTCAGAAGCAGTAGGATTGATGTTGTCCCGTACATATTTACTAGAGCTACTTACATATGCATTATAGCTTAGATTTGCTTTGCCAGGAGTACCTTTCTTGGTGGTAACGAGGATTACCCCATTCGCACCTCGAGAACCATAAATCGCGGCGGAAGCGGCATCTTTCAATACCTCAATACTTTGAAT